>NZ_JBQKFQ010000008.1:0-129617 GCF_052119225.1 Paraeggerthella sp. LCP19S3_G8 | reverse complement strand
CGGTCCCATTCCGAACCCGGAAGTTAAGACCGCCATCGCCGAAAGTACTGCAGCGCAAGGCTGTGGGAGGATAGGACGTCGCGCTCGCGCAGGGCGCTCGGCGTATTCCGCGCGGGCCGCGGGGAGGGCCCCGGAGCCGTAACAGGTTCCGGGGCCCTTTCGCGTTTGGGGGGATGGGCGCGATGCTGCGCGCACCGCGCCGGGAAGGCCGCGAACGTGAGAAGGAGGAGTGTGCGCATGCTGCAAGCGAGGACGGCTCGGTCGGACGAGTTCGATCGCGTCATGGCGTTCTACACCAGAATGATCGACGAGATGCGCGGCACGGATTTCGACGTGCGTTGGAAGCACGGAGAGCATCCGTCACCCGCGTTCTTGCGCGCATCGGTCGATGCGGGCGAGGCGTATCTTGTCGAGGCTCCTGAAGACGGCGCGATCGCTTCCGCCATGGTGCTGAACGGGAGCGGGGCTTCAGGTTACGAGAACGTTCCGTGGCGCGTATCCGCCGACCTGAGCGAGGTCTCGGTGATCCATGTGCTGGCTACCCTGCCCGCGTACCATGGGCGAGGATGCGCCCGCGCTTTGCTGAACGGCGGTATAGCCGCCGCGCGGGCGCACGGGAAGAAGGCCCTGCGCTTGGATACGTTTGCGGATAACGAACGATCTCATCGGCTGTACGAATCATGCGGGTTTCAGAAAGTGGGAATCCATGACCTTTTCTATGACGACTTGGGTACGGTAGGGTTCGTTCTGTACGAACTTGCGCTGTAGTGCGCTCGATTGAACTCTGCTACCTCCAATTGCGCGTTGTTGCCGCGGGGCCGGCTTTGCGGGAGAATGGTCTGCGTGTATACCATGAAAGCGTGGGAGGGCGTCTCTCGGCTAGGCTCGCAGCCTGATCGCGGAAGGCAACGGAGATGAAAAAACTCGGGTCGATCATTCTTGCATGCGCCTTTGCGTGCGCATTGACGGCGATGGGCGCAGGGCTTGCGTTTGCAGATGAATCGCCCGATCGTGCTCCTTT
The DNA here is from genome assembly GCF_052119225.1 of Paraeggerthella sp. LCP19S3_G8. Classification (NCBI taxonomy): domain Bacteria; kingdom Bacillati; phylum Actinomycetota; class Coriobacteriia; order Eggerthellales; family Eggerthellaceae; genus Paraeggerthella; species Paraeggerthella sp. LCP19S3_G8. The sequence continues at coordinate 128,596 of NZ_JBQKFQ010000008.1, read as the reverse complement.
GCGCGTGCTGTTTCCTCAAGTTGAAGGATTCTCCATGACGGACGAGGACGGCTCTCATCGCGGGCTGGTTGTTGACTATCTGAATGAAATCGCGAAGTACACCGGCTGGGAATACGAGTACGTGACCGTTTCGGACGATTTCGCATTAAGCAACTTTACGTCGGGCGAGTACGATCTTTTAGGCGGCACGTACTACGTTGCTGCGGCTGCGTCGCGGATAGCCTATCCTGAATACAGCTGCGGCCCTTCGAAATCGGTGCTGTTCTCGCGATGGGATGACGGAAGTATTCGCGGATACGATTATGCCGATTTGAACGGCAAAACGATTGCCGTGTCGGCTCGAGCTACAGAAAACGTACGGCGGTTAGAAGGCTTTCTGGCTACGGAGAATATCGACTGTACGATTAAGAAGTACACGATTGATGAGTTCGTCGACGGGTCCCTGGAGTACCTGCTTGATAGCGGGGAGGTCGACTTGCTATTAGGAAACGCCGTTGACAATACGGGTGCTTATCGCCCTGCTGCGATTTTTGATGGGCAGCCTCATTATTTGGTGACGACCCCCGAAAACCAAGACGTGCTAGATGGTCTGAACTGGGCCCTGGAGCATATTATGGAGGCGAATCCTAACTTCGCGGAAGAGGCGTACGCTAGAAACTTTCCCGACGCAGATATCAACATGTATCGCGTTAACCATCAAGAGCGCCTGTACGTAGAGAAAAAGAAATCGATAAGAGTGGCGCTTCCTTGCGACTATAGCCCTTTGAGCGTAGGCGGCAACTCGGAGGACGGTCGGGTTGGTGGCGTGGTCTATCGATTCCTCGATAGGATCGAGGCGTTTTCCGGCTTGAACGTTGATTGCCTGTACGTCGAATCGTACAGTGCTGCCCTTGACGCGCTGCGCAGCGGCCAGGTGGATATGCTGGGCTTTTTCTTGGGCGACGAAGACGATGCGGCACAAGCCGGCTTGGCTCTGTCCTCCTCGTATGCGACGTTCAGCAATCTGGTTGCTCGCAACAAGCTTGTTGCGTATCCTTCTGAGAATTTGCGCTATGTCGCGCTTGAGGGTACGCAGATTCCCAGCGATGTGCCGACGGGGGATGTGCGCTACGTCAAGAGCGAGCACGAAGCGCTTAATATGGTGGATAAGGGTCAGGCTGACGTTGTGTTCGGTTTGTCCGTTCAAATCGAGGGCGCGATGCAGCAGGGGGTGTACTCCAACGTCGTCCCGGTCTCTTTAACGGGCAGCGCAACCGATATCTGTTTCGCACTGCCGCGTCCGGCAGATCCCGATCTTCTGACTATCGTGAACAAGAGCCTTAACAGCATGTCCGTCAACGAAAAGGCGGCGGCGGTTGAGGAGAACCGAATAACTGCGGGGTACGGTACCCTTACGCTGGTTGACTACTTGAGTGCAAATCCAATGCTGGTTGCCGGCCTGGCTGCCGTGACGGTGCTTCTGATTCTGGCTATTGCCGTTGGCGTAACGCGATCGAGGGTGCGTGCGGCCGATATGCGCGTTGAGGCCGAGCGGGTGGCTGCGGAGGGCCGTGCAAAAAGCGAGTTTCTTTCTCGAATGAGCCATGAGATACGAACTCCTATGAATGCCGTTGTGGGCATCACCGATGTTCTGGATATGCAGAAAGACGATCCGGAAGCCTTGCGCAAGAACATAGCGCGACTTCGAGCGTCGTCGGACTATTTACTGAGTTTGCTCAACGACGTTCTTGATACCAGTCGTGTGGAGAACGGCATGATGGATATTGCCTACGAGCCCTTTTCATTGACGGAAAACGTTGCCGAACTTCAGGATATGATGCAAGCGCAAGCTGATGCCCGGATCATCGATTTGCAGGTGGTAACGAAGGTTTCTCATGAAGGCGTCGTGGGCGATTCTCTGAGATTGAAGCAGGTGCTTTCGAACCTGTTGTCGAATGCCATCAAGTTCACGCCCGAGGGCGGCGTCGTGAGGCTTGTCGTTGAGGAGACGGGTTTCGACGGGGAGCGGGCGACGTTCTTTTTCGGCGTTGCTGACAGCGGCGTGGGCATTTCCCCTGAAGATCAGAGGCGCATATTCAACGCTTTCGCCCAAGTGGGCTCAGCTGCTTCGAAGAGCCAAGGGACTGGTCTCGGTCTGCCGCTTTGCCAGAGCTTAGTGCGTCTTATGGGCGGTGAACTGCAGGTTCGCAGCGAACTTGGTTCAGGAAGCGAGTTCAGCTTCTCCCTTGTCTTTGCAATGGGAGATCCTGAACCCAGGCGGGATCGTTCAGTGGATCGGGAGCTATTCAAGGGATTCCATATTCTGCTTGTGGAGGATGGGGCGGTAAACGCAGCTATCACGACGAATGTGCTGGAGTTGCATGGTGCTCGGGTGACCTGGGCGATTGACGGCCGGCAGGCGGTAGACCTGTTTGCTGCAAGTCGGCTCGGCGAGTTCGATGCCGTGCTCATGGATATGAGGATGCCCGTTATGGACGGCGTGGAAGCCACGCGTGCCATTCGGCTTCTGCCTCGGTCCGATGCGCGTGAAATCCCCATTGTTGCGATGACGGCAAATGCGTTCAAAGAGAGCGAGGACGCGGCGCGTGACGCGGGGATGAACGAGTTCGTTACCAAGCCTTTGGATATCGACGAGCTGTTCGACGTGCTGGGTCGTTTGCTGAAAAGATAGCTTTCGGCAGGAGCGCGGCGGGGTTCAAGCGCAGGCTTGCTTGCGCGATTCCGCGGCCGCGCTAAGAGAGCGCGTTGATGTTCGCTCGCGCCGTCCGGTAGCTTTCAAGCGCCGCCAGGGCCAGATCGTCGGCATCGTGCAGATGATTCGCCCGTATTGCTTGTACTAGGGCATCGCATCGCGTGCTGAGGGATGCGAGCCCCAAGTTCGCAGCCGTTCCTTTCACGGCGTGAGCGATGCTTTCCGCAGCTTCGTAGTCTTTCGCGCGCATCGCTTCGGGAAGCTTCTCAAGGGTGTCCTCCCGAACGAACACCTCAAGCATGGACATGAGCAGGTTCACATTGCCGCAAAACCGCTTGAGGGTGGTTTCGACGTCGATGCCCAGTGTTTCGAGTTGTTGAAGCCGATTATCCATAAAGTGCCTCAGGCTTTCTGCTTCAGGGCGTTTTTCGCGGTTTCGCGCACTGCGAGTGCCAAGAATTCATCTTTCGGTATGGGCTGCGCGTACAGGTATCCTTGCACGAGGTCGCATCCGACGCTTTCGAGCAGCGATGCCTGGTCGCGGGTTTCCACGCCTTCCGCGATAACCGGGAGGCCGAGGGATTTTGCCATGGGAACTATAGCTCGCAAGATGCTTTCTTCGCGGGCGCGGTTCCTGCTTTCCCCGCCGAGGAAGCGCATATCGAGCTTGATCATGTCGATAGGAACGTCGCGGAGCATGCTCAACGACGAATACCCCGTTCCGAAATCGTCCATGAGCACGGTGAATCCGAATCGCTGCAGTTTTCCCATTGCCTGCAGCAATTGCGGAAGGTTGTCGGCGTACGCGCTTTCGGTGATTTCCAGTCGCAATCGCGAGGGCGGAAGTTTATACCGTTTTACCAGGTCGACAAGATTGTCGCAGAGGTGCGGGTCGTAGAATTCCAGACGCGATATGTTGACCGACAGGGGGACCGAGGCAATCCCGCTGCTTTCCATGGAAGCGAGAAAGCAGCAGACTTCTTCTCGGATGTGGCTATCGAGGCGGACGATGAAGCCGCTGTTCTCGAAAAAGGGAAGAAACTGTCCCGGCGGGATAAGGCCTTTGTCGGGATGGCGCCAGCGGACGAGGGCCTCGCCGCCGACAAGAGCGCCCGAGGCAAGGTTGAAAATGGGCTGGATGAACGGTTCGAACTCCCTCTTTTCGAGCGCACGTTCCCCTTCGGCTTTCATTGTGTGCTTTGCGATGAGCGACTGGTGCATGTTGGAGTCGTACAGGGCGAATCGGGTGTTGTAATTTCCTTTGATGGAACGCAGCGCAAGCGTCGCGCGGTCGCACATGATGTCGACCGGCATCGTGCGGTCCGTTATTTCGTACATGCCGAAGTAAAGCACGATCTCGTGTTCCGCTTCCGCGTTGGCGAGGGCAAGTTCTAGCTGCGTTGCCAGATTGTCGCTCAGGGCCATATCTTTGGGCAGGCATAGCGCGAAATGATCCGCCTCCATGCGTCCGTATACGCCGCGATCTCGTATGGTCTTGTCGAGACATTGCGCGATGGCCTTCAGAACCTCGTCGCCTCGGGTGCTGCCGTGCAGCTCGTTGAATATCTTGAAACGTTCGATATCGAATTGCACGATGGCGAACGCTTCATGGGGGCGGGACTTGAGCAGTTCGGCGGTTTTGCGGCAGAACGCAGCACGGTTGTACAAGCCCGTGAGGCCGTCGTGTTCTGCCGCGTAAAGGAGCTCTTGCGCGCGATGGGCGGCAAGGAGCTCGGTTTCGCGCAGCGCTGCTTGCAGCTGCTCCCGTTCAAGCACGTGCTTCGTGACGATGTTGTCGACGCGTCGGCGGGCGACGGTCGTGTTGAAGGGCTTCGCTATGAAGTCATCTGCGCCGCGCAAAAGCGCCGGCTCCTCGTGAGCCGATTCGCCGGTTTCCACGATGATGGGTATATCTGAAAGCGACGGGTCGGCCTTCATCGCGTCGATGAGCGCAAATCCGTTCATGCCTTTCATGTCTATGTCGAGTACGACGACGTCGACCTTGCGTTCGGCCATGGCGGCGAGAGCTTCCTGCCCACTGGTTGCTTCCAGGATGGAGTACGATTCGGCGAACATATTGGCCAAAAGCGTGCGATCGATTCTGGAGTCGTCGACAATGAGCATGGAGCAGAGGGCGTCCATGTAGCGTGCTCCTTTCCAATGCGCGGCGCCGCTTGCGATTGCGTTGCGCGGCGCGCAAAACGCAAGCATATTGTATTGCTCGGCGGCGGCGCTTGCAATGACGTATGGTTGCGGGGAGACTCCGGCTTTTGGCTGCGGGGAGGGGCGGCCGAGCTTGGCATGTGGACGCGAATTGGCACCTACGACGCTGCGGAGGGGTTTCGAGGGCTTGCTTGCGCGTGGTTCACGGATAAAAGGCCTGGTCGTAATTCAAGATGCGGCCAACAGGGAGGTTCGGACTCACCGAAAATTGTCACGGGTGCCGATTCGCGCCCAAACCTACGGCTTCGGCCGTAATTCCGAGGTTCGAAAACTTCTTGAAACATTTCGCCGTTAATTTGAATAAGGCAAGATGAAGGCGCGTTTTCCCCTGCGGCCGTGCTATCGTATGCGGATGACTCAACGGGGGTGTGGCGGATTGCGCGCAGGGGAAGGGCCACGCCTTGAATGCGACAAGTTAGGAGCGCACGCCGATGGCGATGATTTCGGATATCTATGGCTCGATGGTGTTCAACGAGCATACGATGCAGGAGCGATTGCCTTCCGCAACGTACAAAAGCCTGCTCAAGACCATCAAAGAGGGCAAGCCGCTCGAAATCGAGGTTGCGAACGTCGTGGCTCACGCCATGAAGGAATGGGCTATGGAGAAGGGCGCTACGCACTTCACGCATTGGTTCCAGCCTCTTTCGGGCATTACGTCGGAGAAGCACGACAGCTTCCTCGACCCGTGCAGCGACGGGCGCGCCATCATGAGCTTTTCTGGAAAAGAGCTGATCCAGGGCGAGCCGGACGCATCGAGCTTCCCTTCCGGCGGTTTGCGCGCCACGTTCGAAGCGCGCGGCTACACGGCCTGGGATCCCACGTCCTACGCCTTCATCAAGGACGAGGTTCTATGCATTCCCACGGCGTTTTGCAGCTACACGGGCGAGGCGCTTGACAAGAAAACCCCGCTGCTGCGTTCGATGAGCGCCATCGACGAGCAGGCGAATCGCGTGCTGGCCCTGTTCGGCGAGCCGCACGAGCGCGTGGTGCCCACCGTGGGTTCCGAGCAGGAGTACTTCCTTATTTCCGAGAAAGACTACGCGAAGCGCCAGGACCTCATCATGTGCGGGCGCACGCTGTTCGGCTATGCGCCGCTGAAGGGGCAGGAGCTGGAAGAGCATTACTTCGGCGCCATTCGCCCTTCGGTCAACGAGTTCATGAAAGAGCTCGACAACGAGCTGTGGGCTTTGGGCGTGTCGGCGCGCACGAAGCACAACGAGGTGGCCCCCGCTCAGCATGAACTGGCTCCCATCTTCACCAACGCGAACCGGGCGATCGACGAAAACCTGCTGACCATGGAGAAGATGCGCCTTCTGGCCAGCCACTACGGTCTTGTATGCCTGCAGCACGAGAAGCCGTTTGCGGGCATCAACGGGTCGGGCAAGCACAACAACTGGTCGCTTTCCAAGGGCAAGACGAACCTGCTCGAGCCCGGGGAAAGCCCCATGGACAACCTGCGCTTCCTGGTGTTTTTGACGGGCGTCATCCAGGCGGTCGACGATTACCAGGAATTGCTGCGCATGTCGGTGGCGTCGGCGGGCAACGATCATCGCCTGGGGGCGGATGAGGCTCCCCCGGCCATCATCTCCATTTTCTTGGGCGACGAGCTGGACGCCATCGTGGATGCGCTCGTTGACGGGCATGAGTACACGAATGCGGAAAAAGTGGCCATGGACCTGGGCGTTGCTGTACTGCCGAACTTCCTCAAGGACAACACCGACCGCAACCGCACCAGCCCCTTCGCGTTTACGGGCAACAAGTTCGAGTTCCGCATGCCCGGCTCTGCGGTGAACCTGTCCGATTGCAACATGATCCTCAACACGGCCATGGCGAAAAGCCTCAAGGAATTCGCCGACGCCATGGAGGGCAAGTCGGGCGAAGAGTTCGAGGCGGCGGCTATCGCGTACGTGAAGAAGACGCTCGCGAAGCACCAGCGCATTATCTTCAACGGGAACGGGTACTCCGAGGAATGGCAGGTCGAGGCCGAGCGTCGCGGGCTGGCGAACTACAAGACCACCGTCGACGCGCTTCCGTGCTTCGTCGATCCGAAGAGCATCGCGTTGTTCGAAGAGTTCGGCGTGCTGTCGGAGATTGAGGTTCGCAGCCGCTACGAGGTGAAGCTGGAGAAGTACACCAAGCTGCTGAACATCGAGGTGCGTACGATGAAGCGCATGGTGCGCCGTGCGTTCTTGCCAGCTATCAACGCGTATGCGGCCGAGATTGCCGACAGCATCACGGCGTTCAAAACGGCGGCTCCTGGCGCCGAGACCAGCCAGCAGGAAACGTTGCTGCATAAGTTGCTGGGCGGCATCAAGGAGATCGACACGCATCTGCAGAAGCTTGACTCGATGCATCACGCTGCACAGAAGATGGAGAACGAGCAGGAAAAGGCGAACGTGTACGCCCACGAGATCGTTCCCGTCATGGAAGCTTTGCGCGCGGCTGTGGACAGCATGGAGATACTGGTGGATCGCGATATGTGGCCAGTTCCCACGTACAACGACATTCTGTTCTACGTGTAAGGAAACGAGCAGCGCCCCGATTCGCAAAACGAATCGGGGCGCTTTTTTGTCCTGCGACTTTCGGGGGCTGGCGCTCTGCATCGGCTTAGGCTTGCTGCGCGTCCTTCGCCGCTTCGCGCGCATCTTCCAGCTCTTGCGTGCCTTGGTTCAGCAGCACCACGCCGCCGACGACCAGCGCAATGCCCACGCACGTGATTACGTTGAAGGGATCGCCCCAGGCGATAATGCCGATGGCGGCCGTCAGCACGGTGCCCACGCCGCCCCAGATGCCGTACACGAGGCCGAGCGGCAGGTGCTTCAACGTGAACGTGAGCAGCGTAAACGACACGAGATAGCCCGCAAGGATCAGCGCGGTGAACAGCGGCACGGAAAACCCTTCCGACAGCTTCATCATGGTAGTGCCGAACACTTCGAGGATGATGGACACGCTGAGCAGCGCATAGGGATGTACACGGCCCATGTTACACTCCCATCTTCAAAACGACCACGCCGGCGATGATGGCTATAAGGCCCACGATCTTCTTCGCGTTGAAGCCCTCATGCCAGAACACGGTGCCCACCACGGCAGTGAGCGCAATGCCGAGACCGGTCCATACCGCGTAGGCGAAACCGAGCGGTAGTTGCTCGAGTGTTTGCGCGATCAGGTAAAACGCAACGATGTATCCAATGACGATGCCAATAATGGGCGCTTTTCGCGTGAAGCCGTTCGAGAGCTTCATCATGGAGTCGGCAAACACCTCGAAGATGACGGCGATGCCGAGCAGCACGTAGGGCGACATGATTCCTCCTATTCGCTTGGCTCCGATTGGCCAAGTTCTGATATCCTAAAGTATCCCCTAAGGGGAGAGTCAATTGCTTTATATGCAGAATGCAGAGGAGCGCCATGAGAAACGACCTGCTGTCTATCGGCGAAGTGGCCCACCTCAAGGGCGTGGGCGTGAAGGCGCTGCGCTATTACGAGCGCATTGGCGTTTTGCGCCCCGCGTACGTGAACCCCGATACCGGCTATCGCTACTATGCGCTGCGTCAGATGAACGAACTGGACGTGATCGTGTCGTGCGTGCAGCTGGGCGTGCCGCTGAAAGAGCTGGCCGACTACGTGTCCGACTGCGGCGCGATGGATATATCGTCCCTGTTGGAGCGCGCGTACATTTTGGCAAAGGAAAAGCTGCGCGACACGCAGGCCATTCTGCTGGAATTGGACGGGTATCGTCGCGAGATTGCCGTACAGCATGCGTTGCGCACCTCGCCGGCCCCGTACGAGCGCGTGCTGGGAAAGCGCACGTTTTTGGCGATGCCCTGGGGCCACGCTGCGTTCGATGCGAAGCGCTATACGAGGGCTATGTCCGAGCTGTACGGCGAAACGAAGCGCGCATCCATGGCGCCGTTGTTCTTGCAGGGCATGATTTGCCTTCCGGGCGATGGCGGGAAGGAGGGGGCCGAGGCGCCGGAGCCGTCCTGGTACGTTGCGCTTGAGGTGCAGGCACTGCCGGGAGAAGAGCTGGCCGCGCCGCCGCAGGAGCGCGGCATGCGCCTGCTTGCGCTGCCGGGCGGCACGTTTTGCGGCCGGCGGGTCGAGCGCGAAACGTTCGAATTGTGCTATCGCGAGGTTTTCAAGGAGGCGCGAACTGCATCCGGTATCGACACTCTGCTGGCGTTCGAGATTTGGGATGCCGAGTTGAGGACCGACCGCACTATCGTCGAGGTTTTGAGAGGCTAGTTCCTATCGGTTGCCAGCGGCCGGTTCCGTTCTGCCTCCGGTTTCAGGGGGGGGCTGGGCGCGTTTCGGCGGTGCTCTTGATGCTCTTGGGCGCAGCGCGGGAGCGCGGAAAGCGCGGAGGTGCCGCCCGGCTGCTTTGGGCGGCGACGCGCTCGGTTTGCCTTTTCTGTCCCTTTCGTCGAATCGGCGGCCCTTTGCCGGAACCGGTGCGTTCGCTTTAGCGCATTGGAGTACAATAAACGCGGTAGCTTAGACGAAATCTGCACGTCAAACCGTATGGACTCGCCCTTTTGCCCATTGCGGTCAAACCGCAGCGGTGTGACCATTGCAGACGGTAACGGTTCCGGTGTCAGCGAGAAGGGATGAATATGGCAGGCATCACAGAAGTCGAGTACATTTGGAAAAACGGGGAGCTGGTCCCCTGGGCGGATGCCACGACGCACATCCTGTCCCATTCGCTGCATTACGGCTCCGGCGTGTTCGAGGGCATTCGCTGCTATCAGAACCCCGACACCAAGAAGAGCTACGTATTCCGCCTGCGCGACCACATGGAGCGCCTGCATCGCAGCTGCAAAATTGCCTGCATCGATCTGCCGTACACGGTTGACGAGTTGTGCGATGCTACGCTTGAAGTGATCCGCGCGAACAAGCTTGAGAAGTGCTACATCCGCCCCATCGTGTATCGTGGCTACGGCGTGATGGGCGTCGACCCGACCGGATCGACGACCGACGTGGCCATCGCTTGCTGGCCGTGGGACAGCTACTTGGGCGCCGATGCGCTCGAGCAGGGCGTGGCCGTGGGCGTGTCGTCTTGGCGCCAGCGCTCCAACAACGCCATTCCTCCTGCGGTGAAGAGCACCGCTTCCTACATGAACTCCATCCTGGCGAAGCTGGAGGCCAAGGAGCACGGCTATGCCGAGGCCATCATGCTGAACGAGGCGGGATTGGTGTGCGAGGGAACGGGCGAGAACCTGTTCATTGTCCGCGACGGTATCCTGTCGACGCCGCCGCTGTCCGACGGCCTGCTGGAGGGCATCACGCGCGACACGGTGTTGTGCTTGGCCGATGACCTGGAGATTCCCGCTATCGAGGAGAGCCTGACGCGCGCCGATCTCTACGTGGCCGACGAGGTGTTCATGACCGGCTCCGCCGCCGAGCTTACGCCGATCGGATCTGTGGATGGCCGCACCGTGGGCAAGCCCGGGCAGGTTACGCGCGCTTTGCAGGAGCGCTTCTTCGACGTTGTCTATGGCAACATCGAAGAGTATGCCGAATGGGTAGCGGAAGTATAGCCATTGAAAATCCTCACGTACGACAGCACGTTGCGCGACGGCGAGCAATGCGAAGGCATCACGCTGTCGCTTGAGGACAAGCTGCGCATCGTCGAGCGGTTGGACGCGCTGGGAATCGACTTCATCGAAGGAGGTTTCCCCGCGTCCAACCCTAAAGATATAGCGTTTTTCCAGCGCGTGCAAACCCTCCCGCTTCGCCACGCGCGCATAGCGGCGTTTGGGTCCACATGCAAAAAAGGCGTTGCCGCCGAGCAAGACCAAGGTCTTGCCGATTTGGTGGCAAGCGGGGCTCCGGTTGCCACTATCGTGGGAAAAACCTGGGATGCCCAGGTCACGCGCGCGCTTCAGACGACGCTTGAGGAAAACCTGCGAATGATTCGCGATTCCGTAGCGTTTTTGAAGCGTTGCGGCTTGCAGGTGGTGTTCGATGCCGAGCACTACTTCGACGGCTATGCTGCCAACGCCGAGTACGCGCTTGCGTGCGTGCGTGCTGCTAGCGAAGCCGGCGCCGACTCCGTGGATTTGTGCGAGACCAACGGCGGCGCGCTGCCGTTTCAGGTGGAGGAGGTCGTGCGCGCGACGGCTGCTGCCGTTCCCGGCCAGCAACTGGGCATTCACTGTCACAATGACTCCGGGTGCGCGGTGGCCAACGCGCTTGCGGCGGTTCGTGCGGGAGCGGTGCAGGTTCAGGGTACGGTGAACGGCTTCGGCGAGCGCGTGGGCAACACCGATCTGCTCACGGTCATTGCCGATCTTGAGCTCAAAATGGGCATGACGTGCGTGGGGAAGGACAACCTGCGCCAGCTGACCAGCGTGGCGCAGTTCGTGGCCGAGTCGTGCAATATGGCCCTGCCGACCCATCATCCGTACACGGGGGCTTCGGCGTTCGCGCACAAGGGCGGCTTGCACGCCAGCGCTATCGCCCGATTCCCCGAAGCGTACGAGCATGCTTCGCCGGAAAGCGTGGGGAACAATGCTCGCATGCTGGTAAGCGAGCTTGCGGGCAAGGCGTCTCTTATGGCGAAGGCACGCGGGCTGGGCATTGACCTGACGCCCCATCTTGACAAGGTTCAGGGTATTCTGGACGACATCAAGCAGCGCGAGGCGGGCGGGTACTCGTACGAGGTCGCCGACGGTTCGCTGGCATTGCTGCTGCAGCGGCATTTGGGCGCGTATCGCCCCCATTTCACGCTGGAGAGTTTTCGCGTTATCGTGGACGACCATGAGGATACGGGCGCTCTTGCGAAGGACGCGATGTCCGAAGCTACGATCAAGATTCACGTAGGCGATCGGCGATTCGTGGCCACCGGCGAAGGCGCGGGTCCCGTTGGCGCTTTGGACAATGCGCTGCGCATGGCTATCGTGGCCTTTTATCCCCAGGTGGCAGACATGGAGCTGGTGGACTACAAGGTACGTATCCTGGACGAGAACGTGGGCACCGACGCCATCACCCGCGTTGTCATCACCACAAGCGACGGCTCTGGCAGTTGGGGAACCGTGGGCGTGTCGGAAAACATTATCGAGGCTTCGTGGAATGCCATCGTGGATTCCATAGAGTACGGCCTCATGAAGATGGGAGAGTAGCATGAGCGATCTCAGGACGCCCGAAGTTGAAGATCTGCTGCACGTGTTCGCTGCGCTCGACGACGAAGACACCATTTTCGCCCTGTTGGAAGACCTGTTCACTATTCGAGAGATCAAGGATACCTCGCAACGATTGGCTGTGGCTCGACAGCTTGATGCGGGGAAGTCGTACGCGGCCATTGAAGAAGCTACCGGTGCGTCGGCCACGACCATCGCGCGCGTGTCGAAGTGCTTGAGTTACGGGTCCGGCGGCTACGGTGCCGCTCTTGCTGCGCTTGGCGACACCTCGAAGCGCGGGTAGGGTTTTACGAGGACGGCTTTGCGGTCCAAGGGTTGCGGCCTGCAAGTTGAGTTCTGCTCGCAGCGCGCTCCTGTTGCCGCGGCGCCGATGCGTCCAATTCTGCCGTTGAGCCGTCATCGACGCGCGGCGGCCGCAGAACGTGACGCGAAATCGCGGGTCTGTGCTCCTTGCTCGGCTTATCGGGCGCGGTTGTTTTGTGCGCTTGCATTAACGGTCCAGGCCAGCAAAGTGCAGTACCCTCAACGATTGTCGAAGGCGCGTATCCAGAAGCGCAGACCCGCAATTCCGCGCCACGTTCCACGTCGTTTTCGGCGTTTTCGCCGAAGGCCCGGACGGCTCGCGGGGCGAGTCCGACCGGGCCTTCGTGCGTTCTGGACGAAACCTTCTTGAGCAGCTGGTGTCGACCTCTATGCGCCGGTTGCCGTTGCGGGCGGCGCTACCGGGTCGCCGTATTCGTCGATAGTGCCGTTTGCACGGCCTTCCAGGTACTTCTGACGCGCGGCGCCGCGACGAAACGTTACCGGCGCCTTTCCGCTGTTGAGCTGGTAGCAGTACCAGAATACGAATGGGATGCCGATGATGCCGTTGACCATGCCCCACCAGTACATGACTTCGGGGTTGAACCAGGAAGCACTGTTCATGATGGTGGGGAACAAAAGCGGGAAGCAGCTGCGCAGCAAAAGGTGCGCGCCAAGCGTGTAAATACGCCCGGTGATGTAGAGTTCCGGCCTTCGCATGACGATGGGATACAATTCGGCCGCTGCCAGGATGCAGCAGGTGGAAGCGAAGAACTCATGGCCCTCGGCGTACACGAAGCAGGCGTTCCAGGTGGTGTAGAGGAAGTTCCACATGGGTACGGTGTAGGACAGGATCTCGCCATGGCTGGAAGTGTCGTATTTCCAGAATTTGTCACCGAAGGGCATGGTAATGCACAGGATGAATCCAGCTAGGGCGTTCATTGTATTGCCCATCTGCACGTCGCGCAGCGTGGCTTCGGCAATGTTGCAGAACACGATTCCGTACAGCACCCATCGAACCCAGCGTTTGCGCATGAGCCGCCAGAAAGGAGTGTCTTTCTGCTCGACGGCGGCGATGCGTCCGAGCCCCGCGAAGATGAGCGGCAAAATGACGGACAGGTTTTTGGCCCAGCGGAACCAGTCGTCGCCCGGAATGTTGGCGATCCAAAGCGGAACGGTAATCAGAGAAATTACCCATACCCACATTGACGTGCGGTAATGTCGCCTCATGAACTCGGTGAGCAGCATGAGCAACACGGTGTAGACAACCATGGAGACGGGTGTGACCCAAACGGGCACGGTCATGGCGAATCCCCTTTCTGCCGAAACGACCTGGCCGTCTTTCGCGACGGCATTCGCGCTCTTTTCCCAGGTGGCGCGCTTGGCGCCAGTCTAGCATCGTCTGCGATTCGGCTTCTTTCACAAAAGGACCCCTTGTGTGAAAGACTTCCTTGAAAGCCCCTCGTATACTGCGGGGCGTATGGGTGGCGACGGAGGGGTTCGCCGCAAGAGAGTTTGCAAAGGGGCGATTCTCGTGGGCATTCTGTATCAAGCGGCCGATCCGCTGTACTGGGCCATTTGGCTGTTCATCCTGTTTGCGCTTATGGCGTTCAACGAACTGGGCCGCACGTCGCTGTGGGCGGGCATTGCGCTGTTTGCCGTGGTGCCTATCGTTTTGACCGTGTTCGTGTGGCCGACTACGGCGGCGCCTGGCAACGAATACGGTACGGGCACGTGGTTCAACTGGGTGAAAACGTACTCGGCGTTGGCCGGCTGCCTGGGATTCATCGCGCTGCGCTTCGTGAAGTGGCGCGGCAAGGACGGCAAGGTGCACCATCTGTACGAAAAGAAGTGGGCCTTGTGCTTCCCGCCTCTTATTCTGGCGATCAATATTGCCGAAGCGGTCATCCGCGATTTCCAGGTGTTCAGCTTCGGGCTATGGCAGGGCGGTATCGTCGAGAACCTGTGGACGATTTCGGGTCCGTGGAACATCATGAACGGCATTGCGGGCATTTTGAATATCGTTACCATTTGCGGTTGGTTCGGCATCTTCATCTCGAAGGACTCGTCTAAGGACATGATTTGGCCCGACATGATTTGGGCATGGATCATCGCGTACGATCTGTGGAACTTCGCCTACACGTACAACTGCATTTCCGACCACTCCGCCTACTGCGGCTTGGCGCTGCTGCTGGCATGCACGATTCCCACGTTCTTCATCAAGAAGGGCGCTTGGCTGCAGCATCGTGCTCAAACGCTGGGCTTGTGGATCATGTTCGTTATGACGGTGCCCCAGTTCGCCGATGTGCTGGCTCCAATTCCGACCACGCATAATCCGGCTGCGTTCTTCGCGGTGAGCTTGGTGGCGCTTGCGTCGAACGTGGCGCTTGCCGTCTACCAGTTCCGCAAGATTCGCCGCTGCAAGTTGAACCCGGTGAAGGACGAGCTGTACGCCGATACGAAGGCGTACCAGCGGGTCGCCCAGGAAAACCGTTAGCATGCGTCGGCGCGAGGGCGACTGCGCCCCGCGTCGGCAGCCGCTTGACGCGCAACGCATCTTCGCCATGACTGAACAGAGTCATCTTTCGTATAATGGACGCGCACAGGATCGCCCTGTGCGCGTCCATGCGCGTTTCGGCGCGAGGGGAGATGCAATGCGGTTGGGCACCCGACAGACCAGATACGAGCCGGCGCGGCGCGATTGCGGGCGTTCTTTGATCGAGCGCAAGCGACTCGATGGCCCGGCGGGGGATATCATGGCCGCGGCCCGTTCGCTGTTCGAGCGGCAAGGCGTGCGCGCGACTACCGTGAAGGACATTGCGGCAGAGGCGGGCGTCACGCGTGAACTGGTCTACTATTACTTCGAAAACAAGCAAGCCGTCATCGATGCGGTGCTGGACGACTACGTAGAAGACCTGGTGGAAAGCGTGGTCGTGTGGAACGAATCGCGCGCGTTCGGCGATACGCCCGGATCCCTTAAAACCTGCATCGCCACGTTTCGGCGCGCGCTGTACGACGCGGAGGGCAATCAGCGTCCGATGATTCGCGTGCTCGAAGAGCTGGGGATGCGCGACTCGTTCGACGTGCGCGCCGTGCGCGAAACGGTGGACTGCATTCACGATCACATCGTAGTGGAGTACGCGGAATACCACCATATTGAAATAGACCTGGTGTACGAGATGTTCTGCGTGGTCATATTCGGCTTGGTGGGCCTTGTCAAAATCAATCCCGACATATCCGACGAAGCTCTTATGAAGGTGGTTGAGCAGGCATTGCGCCTGGACATGGATCCAATTGCGGTATCATGAGCGAACGAAAGCCGATGAATCGTTCAGGGCGATAGGAGCCGCAATGACCACATTGTTCGTGAATGCCTGCATGAGGGGGCATGATTCCCGTACACTTACGTTGTGCCGCGAGTACCTTGCGCGGAAGCAGGACGTCGTCGAAGTTGACTTGGCGGCGCTCGCGTTGAAGCCTTTTGACGCCGATATGGTGGCGGATCGCGTGGAGAAGCAGACTGCGGGTGCGTGGGACGATCCGATATTCGCGCTGTCGCGCCAGTTCGCCGAGGCGGATGACATTGTAATTGGCGCGCCGTACTGGGACCTCTCGTTCCCGGCTTCGCTCAAGGTGTATCTGGAGCATGTCAGCGTGTGCGACAGCACGTTTCATTTTACCGAGGATGCGCGGTGCGAGGGCTTGTGCAAGGCGGCGACCCTCACGTACCTTACGACGTCCGGCGGCTTCGTGGGGGATGCGAACTTCGGATACGACTATCTGTGCGGCATTGCGCGCATGTTCGGAATACCGGAAACGCGTTTCGTGGCGGCGGAGGGCTTGGACATCGTGGGCATTGACGTTGAGGATCAGATGGACAAGGCGCGCGCTCAGATGGCGAAGCTCGGGTGAGTTGGCGGTAAGGCAGAGGAGGAATGCACATGAGTCGCTTGCTGATTGTGGTGGACTATCAGGTTGACTTTGTAGATGGCGCGTTGGGCTTTGCGGGAGCGGAAAAGCTCGCGCAGCCTATTGCGAACAAGATTTCGGAGTACCGGAAACGGGGGGACGACGTTGTATTTACGTTCGATACGCACGGATCCGACTACCTGAGCACCCAGGAAGGGCGCAACCTTCCGGTTGAACACTGCATCGAGAATACGCCTGGTCACAAGCTGTACGGAGCGGTTGCTTCGGAACTGCTCGACTCTGACAAAGTGTTTTTCAAGCCCGTTTTCGGCTCGGTCGAGTTGTTCGATTGGTTGAGGTCGGCCCAGCGTGCAGCCGACGAAGCGGGAGCGCTGCCGTTCGAGGAGATCGAGCTGGTGGGGTTGGTGTCCAATATATGCGTGGTGGCCAATGCGGTGCTGGTGAAGACCGCATGTCCCGATGTGCCGGTTACGGTTGATGCCGCATGCACGGGTTCGTTCGACGTCCGCTTGAACGAGGCTGCCCTCGATACGATGGAAAGCCTGCAGATCAAGGTGGCCAATCGCTGATGGGTCACCTGAAATCCAAACGATTCACGATTCTGAGCTGGTTGGCGGTTGCTGCTTGGGCGGTGTTCATCTTTTGCATGTCGGCGAACACGGGCAGCGATCTGAATCAAGGCACGGGACTCCTTTCGCACCTGTATCAGGCGTTGAAGGAGCTGCAGGCGCACATCTTGGGACCCGAGGCCGATGCCATCAACTCGATTGCGCATTTCTGCGAATACACCGTGTTCGGTGCGTTGTGGGCGAATGCGCTGCGTTGCCACATGCCCCTTCGACGTGCTTGCGCGCTGGCTGTTGCGTGCGGCAGTCTGTACGGCGTGACCGATGAGTTCCATCAGTTGTTCGTTCCTGGTCGCATGTGCGATCCCGTGGATTGGGCGGTTGACACCGCGGGTGCCGCGTTGGGCTCGGGGATTGCGTTCTTCCTGCTGAGCCGGCGCCTTGAGGGGCGGGTTCCGAACGACGCGCGGTAGCCTTTCCTGCTTGTTCCGCCGCAGAGATTGCGTGCCAGGTTGAGAAAACGATGCTGGCTGAGGAATGCGAGGCGGCCGAAGACGCGCGCAGCCGCCCGGCGACGGCTGCGCGCGTCTTCGGCCGCCTTGTTTTGCACGTGGGGTTCGTAAAAGCTTGATGGCTGGCAGGTTCTTGCGGTTTGAGGTCGTCGAACGGGGCGCCGCTTCTTTCGTCGTCTGATTTGCATTCTGTTTTACCTGATCACGGCGTTGGGTCGCTGCGTGATGTCTTCGGGTGCGCGCGATTCGCCGGCTTCGACGACCTCAAACCGTCAAAACCTGCCACGGAAAGCGATTTTTCGTGCGCGCGCCTTCTCTGCATAGGAAACGCTGTCACCCATTTGATGAGACTGCCGCTTTGAGCGAGCGAGGCGCGTGGCAAAACGGCGTCTTCGAGCCGTGCCGATTTTGGCGTAGCGGCAAAGTTCGGAAAAACTTTTGCATAGGAATTTGTAAAGTTCTGTGGTATCGTGTCAAAAAGTTAGCCTTAGATAACATATTACTACTAAGCTAATAATATATTTCGCATGCATGTAATGCAGGGGAAAGCCCTTTGAAGCGGGCGGTTCGACACGAAAGGATATCCATGGAACATTCGATGAAGGCGGGCGTTGTCGCGCGAGGCTCCGCTGTTGCGCTGGCGTTTGCTTTGGCGGCGGGCGCAGTGCCGGCGCAGGCCATGGCTGTTGGCGCAGCGCCGATGCCGACTGCAGAGGCAGCGACGGGAAGCTCTGTCTCCTTGGATAAGGATAATCTTGCGAACGGAACTTATGCGGTTCCGGTGCGCATGTTGCAGGCTTCCAACTTGAGTTCGTCTCAGGGTTCGATTGCAAGCAGTGCGCTGGATCCGATTGGTTTGCTGACGGTGCGTCATGGGGCGTACACGCTCAGCCTCAATATGAGCGGGCAGGTTCTGGGTCAGTACTGCAACTACCTGGGATATTTCGGGTCGTATCACGTGGATGGGAACGCGCTTGCCACCAACGGATCCGATGTTGCAGTTGTGGACTTTGGCGGCGAAGCCGGTAGGCCGTTCGTGGCGGATGTTCCTTTGGGCGAGGTTGCCAAGACTTCCGGTTACGTTGCGTTGCGACTTGGCGCGCAGGCCATGGGCGACAATCGCCAGACCGCTGCGGTCCTGATCGACTGGAGCGGCTTGACGGTTGACAGCCTTGACGGCGAGGGCCGACCCTTGGAGACCCTTGTCGATGAAGCCGCCGCCATCGCGCAGGGTGGCAAGAGCGACGAGGCGTATCGATCTTTGCAGGATGCTATCGCGCGCGCCCGTGCCGTTGTCGAAAAGGGCGCCGCTGCAACGCCGGAGGAGATCGTGGCTGCCGAAGCGGATTTGGCGTCGGCTATCGAGACGTTCAATGGCTCGCCTGATGCGGTCGACCCCGTTGTTCCGGAGGGTCCCGGAACCGAACAGCCTGCTCCGACGCCTGAAAAGCCGGGTACCGACGCCTCGAACGGAAACGGGAACTCGACGACAACTCCTTCGCAGCCTCAGCAGCCGAGCGCCGCTTCTTCTCGCGCCGAATACGTTGCCGGGCATACGTATGCCGTGCCTATGAAGTTTTACAAGGCGAATTCCGGCGAGCTGTCGATGGCCGATCAGTATTTCGGCGACACCGCTTACGTGGTTCCTCGTTCCGATGGCATGTTCGAAGTGCGCTTTACGACGAACAGGTCGGACTACGTCGAAAAACTCTCGTACGGCGGATACGCGGCCTCGGTGGTGAGCGAAAACGGCGCAAGCCGTACGTACAGCGTGGTGATCGCAGCTTCGAAGGATACCGTGGTGCTGCCCATCACGATGACCATCAAGCCCATGCGCGAAATGGGCGGCGGCGACGTGTCTGCCGACCTGCATCTGTATTTGGGAGATGCAAAGGTGAAGGATTTGGGGTCGGGCGACGCAGGTGTTCCGACCAGCGGAAAGACCGGCAATAGCCCCGCTTCCGGCGGTGCGCAAGGTTCGTATCTGCCGAAGACCGGAGACGACGGCTTGGCTGTTGCCGCAGGAGCCGTTGCGGTTGCGGCGGGAGCGGTTGCGGTCGGCGCGGCAGCGCGGCGACGCTTTTCGCTGCAGGGGCGAGGGGAAGGTCGTTGAACGTGCGGTCATCGTTCGCCGTGAAGTCCTCGCGCGCGTTTGTCGCCGTTGTTGCCCTGGCGTTCTCTGCTGCGCTTTCCGTTGGCGGTTCTCCTGCTCATGCGGCAGTTTCATCGGTTTCGACAGCTGCGGTTCATGCGAGCTACGCTAATCCCGACACCGGCGTGATCGAGGATTCGGGCGGGCAGGCAAGCGAGGCTTTGGGGACGTCGATGAGCCAAGGCATTACCGGATCCTCGGCGCTTGTCGAGAAAGATGCGGACGGAAGCGAGTTCGTGACCATCAGGCTTTCCCAGGCTGACCAGATCGGCGAGGTCAGCATTGCCTCCGACGTCGATCGTACGGGCGTTTATTCCGAGGACGTTGCGGCCGAGATAATGCAGCGCGATGCCGAGCTCAATACGGCGGACTATCGTGCGCAGGTGGCATCGGCGCAGGCTACGTTGCGCATTTCGATGTACGTGCATCCCATGGGGCGCTCGGTGGTGTACTTCGTGCAGTTGTCCGATGCGGCTCCCGGAAACTCGGAAGGTTTTGTCGAAAGCATCGTTGCTGGCCAAGGGTCCGAGCAGGGCCAAGCGCCGGACGGTGGAACGGCTCGGGGATCGAGCGAAGCGTTGGAGGGTTCTGCCGCTTCAACTGCCGCGTCCGGCGATTCCGCAGGCTCGGGCGTGAGGGAGTTCGACGGCGAAGGTCGCGAGGTGACGGGCTCTGCCGCCCCGATCTTCGCTTCTCCCCAGACGTATGCGATTGCCGCGGTTGCAGCTACGGCGGCAGTCGCGGCCGTGGCTGCGACGTACTACCTGGCGTACGGTCGCAAGCGCAAGGCGCGAAGCGATAACGCTGCCGCAGCGGCAGCGGGGCATGGCGGCAGCGCGCCGCCCGAGGCTTAGGGCTTCGTTGCATGAGCGGGAGAACGTTTGCCCGGGTTGGGCTTGCGGCGCTGTGTCTGGCTGTGCTGTGCGCCCTTTCCTCGTGCGTGGACCAGCATCCTGCGCGCGACGGCGGGGACGAGCGATCGGGAAAGCGCATCGTGGCCACTTCGCCGGCCGTTGCAAGCATGTGCGATCGGCTTGACCTTGACCTGGTGGGCGTTCCCGCTACGTCGCGCGCATTGCCGCAGCGATACGGCGATGCGGAGGTGGTAGGCCCTCCTATGGGACCCGACCTGGAGAAATTGTCGATGTTGCGGCCCGATTGCATCGTGGCGCCCGGATCGCTGCTGAACGACTTGCAGCCGAAGTTCGCCCAGATAGGAGTGCCTTCCATGTTCGTTGACCTGAACAGCGTGGAGGGCTTGCATCGCTCGATGGATTACCTGGGCGTCGCTTTCGGGCGCGAAGCCGAGGCGCTGAAGGCGCGCGCTGAATACGAAGCGTTCATGACCGCGTATCGGCAGGGAATAGAAGGGCTTGCCCGTCCGCGCGTTTTGGTTCTCATGGGCGTTCCCGGGTCGTATTTGGTGGCGACGCCGCGAAGTTACGCGGGCAGCCTTGTGCAGCAGGCCGGTGGCGAAAACGTGTACGCAGATGCTGCGGACGCATTCGTTAACGTGAGCGTCGAGGACATGCTCGATCGCGACCCGGATGTCATTTTGCGTACGTCACATGCTCTTCCCGACCAGGTCATGGAGATGTTCGCTCAGGAGTTTTCCTCGAACGACACGTGGAAGCACTTCCGTGCCGTGCGTGCGGGGCGCGTCTACGACCTTTCGCATGAGCGATTCGGAATGAGCGCGACGTTTGCCTATCCGGAAGCGCTCGAAGAACTTAAGCCGCTGCTGTACGGCAACGGCGAAACCGTTTAGGACAAGGAGCTATGCGTAAAGCCAGAAATATCGCGGCATTCGCGCTTACAGTAGGTGCCGTGGCGGCGCTGTTCGCGTTCGCCGTCAATGCGGGCACGCTCAAGGTGCCTGTCGACGAGCTGCTTGCGGGCTTGTTTGTGGCCTACGACGATCGGGTTGCAACCATTTTCGACCTGCGCTTCCCCCGTATATTCATTGCGCTTGTGGCCGGCGCGTCCTTGGCTGTGTCGGGCGTGCTGCTGCAGGCGGCCGTGCGCAATCCTTTGGCGGATCCGGGCATTATCGGCGTCAACGCGGGCGCGTCGTTCGCTGCTATTTTGGTGACGGCGTTTGCACCCTCGCTGTTCTTTTTCATGCCGATTGCCGCGTGCGCAGGGGGCCTTCTTGCGTTCGCGCTGGTGTACGCGTTGTCGTGGAAAGGGGGAGCGCTCGCGCCTGTGCGCATCATCTTGACCGGCATCGCGATGAGCACTCTGTTCGCCGGGCTGTCTTCTGCGTTCAGCACGGGATCGGGCGGGGTGTTGACGGGCGTTGCCAGCTTGGTTGATGCGAACATCTCGGCTAAAACGTGGAGCGATTTCTTCACGCTTGCGGGGTATGCGCTTGCCGGGTTGGTTCCGGCCCTGTTTGTTGCCAGGCGTTGCGATCTTTTGTCGCTGAGCGACGAGACGGCTGCTTCGCTTGGCGTGGACGTGACGAAAAACCGCCTGGTGGTTTCCGCTTTTGCCGTTTTGTTGGCATCGGTTGCCACGGCTATCGTGGGACCGATCAGCTTTTTAGGCTTGGTGGTCCCGCATTGTGCGCGCATTTTGGTGGGGTCGGGACACCGGCTGCTTATTCCGTATTCTATGGTGCTCGGCGCGTTTTGCCTGCTGTTGGCCGACACCGTGGGACGAACCATTGCCGCACCGTACGAGATTAGCGCCGCTGTCGTCATGTCGGTAGTGGGCGGCCCCGCGTTCATTTTGCTGCTGAGAAGGGCGCGTGATACGTATGGCGGGTAACGCGTTCACCCTTGAGGGCGTTGGATTTTCGTACGGGTCGACCCGCGTGTTCAAGGGACTGGATCTTGTCGTGCGCGAAGGGGCGGTGACCACGCTGCTCGGAGCGAACGGTTCCGGAAAGACAACGCTGTTCAACGTGATGACCAAGCGCCTCAAGCCGCAGGAAGGCCGGGTGTTCTTGCGCGCCGGAAACGTTGCGGACGTGCGTCCTGCGGACTTCGCCAAGTTGGTGTCGGTTGTGCATCAGCACAATATGGCTCCGGCTGACGCGGAGGTGCGAACTTTGGTCGGCTACGGGCGTTCTCCCTATCGAAAGCTGGGGGTGCGACGGTCTTTGCCCGATCGGGAGCAGGATGCTCGCATGATCGAGTGGGCTCTTGCTACCTGCGATTTGAAGGATGTCGAGCATCGCGTCATTTCGTCGCTTTCGGGCGGACAGCGCCAGCGCGTGTGGATGGCCATGGCGCTTGCCCAGGGGGCGAATGTGCTGCTGCTTGACGAGCCTACCACGTTTTTGGATGTGCGCTACCAGCTGGAAATACTCAAGTTGGTGCGCATGCTCAACGAAGAGCACGGCATGACCGTGGTCATGGTGCTGCACGATATGAATCAAGCCATCGAGTACAGCGATGAGATCGTGGCCTTGGTGCAGGGGCGGATTGTTGCGCAGGGAGCGCCGCACGATGTGGTGACCCCCGCTTTTCTAAGCCAGGTGTACGGAGTTGACCTGGACGTGGTGCGCGTACGGGGCAAGCCGTACGTGTTAGCGGTATGAAAGCGGCTTTCCGCAAAAGGACAAGCTATACGAAGAATCATGAGAAAGGAGCGAACGATATGACAAGTACGTTGCAACCGGTTCGCCGGGTATGCGCGGCTGCGTTGGCGCTTATGATAGCGCTGACGGGGTTGAGCATTACGCCGAGCGTGGCTCGAGCGGAGGGCGTCGCGCCGCCGCTCGATGCAGGGTCAAGCTATACGGTTTCGGTTGACGTCCATGACGCCGGCAATCCTTCCGAGCCGTCGATGTCTGCCGGCATGTTGGCTAAAAACGCCGAGATCGACGTGGACGGTTCGGGTCGGGCGCGCATCACGCTGCACTTCGTGCCCGCCCAGATCATGGGCCTTGATGTGCATGCGAGCGACCTTGGCGTGTATGAAGAGGGTTCCCAGAGCAACTTCATCGAAGGGGTTTCGTTCAAGTTGGGCGAAGACAACTCCGCTATCTGCCAGTTCGTCTTGCCGTATGTGCCCAATGACGGCTTGTATCGCGTTGAGATGCGCTCTGACATCATGAACAGAGACGCGCTGTTGTATGTGAAATGGCCCACGTTGAAGAAGACGGGCGGCTTGGGCGATACGCTGGCCGGTTTGGTGGAAAGCGCCAAAAAGTACTCCGCGAACGACTACACCGAGGATTCTTTCGGTAAGTTGAAGGCCGCGATTGCGGATGCGGATGCGGTTCTTGCCAATCCTGATTCGACGCCCGAACAGTTCCAGGCGTCGATCGACGCCGTCAACAACGCTGTTCAGGGGCTGAACGCTGCGGCGAAAAGCCCCTTTGAAGCGGGTCGTACCTACTATGTCGACGTGACCGATCAGGACCCCACGGGAAGTCGAGCGCTTGACCTTGAAGCCCGGTTCGACGTTGACGAAGCCGGCACCATCAAGGCGACGCTGCGTTTCAACCCGTACTCTGATTTTCTAGGAGCCTATCAGGTGTCGGCGGCAACGCTTCTCGATCGCGAAGGGGAGGCCGCTGCGAACAATGCGATCGAGCAGCATGACGACGGCGGGGCAACCTGGACGTTCGATCTGCCTTACTTCGCAAGCACCGGTCTGTACAAGGCGAAGGTGACGGCAACTTCGGCCAGTCCCGACAAAATACATACCCTGGCATTCGACTGGAGCACGATTCGCACCACGGCAGACTTCCGCAAGCTTGCCGCGGCCATAGAGAAGGCCTCCGGTCTTGCCGCGCCGGCCTACACGGCGTCGAGCTTCGCCGTGCTTTCCGAGGCGCTTGCTCGAGCCAAGGACGTGGCTGCCGACACCTCTCACGCGCAGACGACGGTCAACGACGCGCTCGCGGCGTTGACCGAGGCGATGGATAAGCTTTCCATTGCGGAGAATGCGGGTAGCGGCAATACGGTTAACCTGGGTATTTCCGGATTCAACGCCCCGTTTTCGGACGAGAGCGCTCCGGGCAAGCCCTGGGCTGGCAGCCGTGTATACTTCGGCAAGGACGACCAAGGGAAGCCGATTTCCTGGAGGGTTCTGCAGACTTCCAAGGATGGGGTCCTGCTCAATTCGGAGCACACCGTTACCGGTCAGGCATGGAACACCGATATGTCCATTCCTGCCAGCGAGTTGTTCTGGAATACCGCCACGCTGCGTACGTACCTGAACGACGAGTGGTTCAACAAGACGTTCGACGCACTGTCCAAGGAAGCGGTGAAGACCACGGAAGTGAAGTCGTTGTCTTTGGCGGACGCATCGAAAGAGGTGGCGCCTGCCACGCAGGACAAGGTTTTCGCGCTTTCGATACAGGATTACCGGAACAAGGCTTACGGGTTCGTTTCCAATGAATCGCGTGCGGCGAAGGAGATATCGCTTTTGACTCGCACGACCGACGAAAGCATGTCGTTCATGACGATGGTCTTGATTGTTCTGCCAGACGGAGACCTTGAAAGCGGCTTCAACACTATGATGCCCTATACCCCCAATCTGGGAGTTCAGCCCGGTATCACGCTTGATCCGAGCAAGGTTTTGTTGACTACGCCGGCGTCTGCGGCGGCTCCTTCGGGCATTCAGAAGCCTTTGGCCACCGAAGATAACGCTTGGAAACTCACGCTGATCAACGATGATTGGAAGTTCGATGCGAGCAGCCCTCGCGTTGACGGCGAAAAGATCTCCGTAGAGTATGCGGCCAACGCCTCCCCTTCTGGTCGAATGTCGCGAAGCGCCGTCCTCGATCAGGATGATCGCGTAGTGTCCGCCCTTGTGGTGCGCGGTGGCGATTGGAGGACCGGTACCCCTGTCGGCTACGGCACCGTGGGCAAGGTTTCGGGCGAGAGCGGTTCGGTTTCATTTGAGCTGCCCGCCGATTTCAATAAAGAAACCGACAAGCTTTACCTGTTCGCAGAGCGAATTGGCGAAGGTGCCGAGAGCAATATCGCAACGATGCCCGTAGAAGTGAGCGTTCCCGATGCCGAGGAGCCTCCGGCTCCGGAGCCGAACGACCCCAGCACTCCGGGCGGGGACGCCCCGGGAAATTCCAACGCGTCTGACAAGCCTGTTCCATCGAATCCTGGAAATGCCGGGACGTCCGGGTCCTCGCCTGCGCCGTCTGGCGGCCAGGGCCAGGCCGCCGGGTCGACTGATGCGGCGAAGGTCGTTGCTGCAAAAACGGACAGCCGTGCAGCGGCGCAAGCTATTCCCAAGACGGGAGACGCTGTTTTCCCCGCTGCAGCATTTGCTGGCATTGCCGGTGCGGCGGCAGCGTTGTCGCTGATTGCGGTGCGCGCCTATCGTCGTAAGTTGGAGGGTTAGCAGCTGAAGCGTGCGATGTGCGTTTTTCCGTGATACGTGCGGGCCTCGCCTGGCTTGAAAACCGAAGGCGAGGCCCGTGCTGGTTTGCTTGCGGCGTGCGAAGGCGCGAAGTCGCGTGGGCCGCTGGTGTGGGGCGTCTTTGCGCTGGCGGCTACCGTCTGTGCGCGAAGGCTTCCAGCACCAACTGGACGCGGGTGCCCAACGGGGTGGTGTTTTCTGCAAGGAATCGCGGGACGTCGGCGATGTCGAGCAGGAACGGCTCGATGAGCTCGGCGGGTTCCGGTTGCGCGTCCGCCGCTTTCTCGACCTGGGCGAACACAACGTGCACGGTCTCGTCGGTTAGCCCCGTGGACGAGAAGCCGGCTTGCGGCAGCGGGTCGATTGCTTGAGCGCCTAGGTTGGTTCGCAGCGCGTACCCTGTTTCTTCGCGAAGCTCTCGATCGACGCATTCCGCCAGGCTTTCTCCCGGCTCCATGAGGCCGGCCGGAAACGCGATGCACCAACTGTTCAGCGGATAGCGAAATTCCCTGATCAGGAGCAGTTTTCCGTCGGGGGTTTGAGGCACGATGGATACGGCGTCGGGAGGAGTTGGGTTCCCGGCGGCATTTGCTTCGAGTGCGCGACGGTAGGCGTCTTCTCCTTTTCTGGATGCGCTTTCGTATTCGTACAGCGATCCGTCCGGCATGGTGTAGGTGAGCACGTACTTCTTGATCCATCCGTCTGCTACCTGTCGGATGTCTTTGAGGCGGGGCGCGGTTGCGGTCACGGGGTCTCCTTAGGCGATTGTTGCATTTTGTATAGTGTAGCAATGAGGCGAGAGGGCGGAGTCATCGACTCCGCCCTCTCGCCTCATTCGTAGAGCAGGGCAGCTTTGGGGCCGCCCTGCTCGTTTCTTTTGCTGCCGTCCGCGTTTTCAGTGCGGTCCGATGCTGTGCTAGCCTTCGATCGAGATGGTCTTCTTCTCCTCGATCTTGGGCTGCTCTTGCTTCTTGGGCACGGCGATCTTCAGCACGCCGTCTTCGAATTTAGCCTTGATGTCGTCTTCTTCGATATCGTCTCCCACGTAGAAGGTGCGGCTGCATTTTCCGCTGAAGCGCTCCTTGCGCACGTACGTGCCCTTTTCATCCTTGTCCTCGGATTCGGATTGCGTTTGCGCGGTGATGCTAAGGTAGCCGTCCTTGAGCTCTGCCTGCACGTCTTCCTTCTTGAAGCCCGGAAGGTCGATGGTCAGCTGGTATGCCTCGTCGGTTTCCTTGATGTCGGTGCGCATGAGGGCGGGCGACATCTTCTGCATTGCCTGCATTGGCGCGGCTGCCGTGTTGAGGAATGCGTCAAAGGGGTCGGTCATCAGCTCGCTGAGAAGGTTGCGGTTCCTGCGCATGGGTACCATCATTGCCATGTTCATCATCTCCATTTCGTGCGGCTTGCGTGCACGTCATGCAGGTACGTCGTCGCATGGGCGTGACTCAAGCCTCGGTTGCGTCGTTTGTTTGTACGATTCATTTATAGTACGCGTTTTAGCACTCGTCAAGCGAGAGTGCTAAAACGTAACATTCTCGTTGACCTTAGGGGGTTTGCAGCATGCCTTTGCGGTTTTGACGCTTCGCTGAAGGAGGGGCTTGCTCTTGGCAGATGGCCTATACTGGTGCGCATTCGAGGAAAGGATGCGCACATGACGGTAATTGGCCTTATATCCGACACTCACGGGAATCTGTCCGATGATGCGCTGGCGGCTATGGCCGACGTTGACCACATCATTCATGCGGGAGACATCGGCAGCCCTGATATCTTGCGTGCTCTGGAGGCGCTTGCCCCCACAACGGCAGTATTGGGGAACAACGATTTCGATGAGTACGGATCGCGCGTGGGTCGGTTCGCGCATCCGGTTATCGACGGCGTACGTTTTCTGGTCGCGCATTACCCGCGCGATGTTCGCATAGGGTTCAACGGGTGCGCGGGGCTTGCTGCGGGCGATCCCATTCCGCAGGTGTGCGTTCACGGGCACACGCACGTTCCGGAATTGCTGACCGGCGCAGACGCTCGTCCCGCGGAGTATTTTCTGTGTCCGGGAGCTGCATTTCGCCCGCGCGGCGGGTTTCCTCGTTGCACGGGGCGGATGGAGGTTGAGAACGGGCGCGTGTTGCGTGTGCGCATCATGTCGTTGAGCGGCGACGTGATCATGAGCGCAGGGGAGCGGGCGTGAGCGACGGGCGCTTTCCGCCGGTGAAGGAGCGGGACGTTCGGCGAGCTGCGCGGCGCATGGCGAAGCGGCTGGGAAAGAGTCCGGCGGGCAGGATCGCAAGCGGTTTGCTGCTGCTTGCGCTGGCGGTTGCCGCATGGGCGGGGCCGCAGCTTGCTTCGTCGGGAGGGGGTTCGCCTGACGGGTCGGGTGCGCGTCCGACTGCGTCTGCCGGGTTGGAGGCCGCGCATGTAACGGAAGATGCGCGCCGCGCTGCCGAGCAGGACGCGAAGCGCTCGACCGACGTTCAGCGTGCGAACGCGGATCCTGCTGCGTTCGACCAGGTGACGGTCCGGCACGTTGTGGACGGCGATACGCTGGCGGTGCTTTTTGCCGATGGCGAGCGTGCGTCGGTGAGGCTTATCGGCATAGACACGCCCGAAAGCGTGGCGCCGCAAAAGGAGCGTAATCGCGAAGAGGGCGTATGGGCGTCCGACCACATGAAGGGGCTTGTGGGCGAGGGCGACACGTTGTGGCTGCAGTACGATACCAACCAGGTTGACAAGTACGGTCGTCCGCTTGCCTACGTGTGGCGAACCCTGCCCGCCAGTGCCGCCGAGGCCGACAATCCCGCTGTCATTGCGCAGCACATGTTGAATGCCATTCAGGTGATCGACGGCTACGGTCAGCCGAAAACTTACCGTCCCGACACGTATCACGACGGCTTGTTCGCCCAGTGGGGGATCGAGGCCGCCGCGGAAGGGCGCGGGGTGACGTACTTGTGGGCGTAGCGCTGCGAGGTCGCCGACGTCGTTGCACACACGTCGTTGCACGCACACTGCTGCAAGCACATTGTCGCCCGAAACGTACGGTTTTCGCGGCAAAACCGTACGTTTCGGGCGACAATGCGTTCTTCGTTGCGCGCGGGGCTTGGCCTTAGCAGATGATGGCGAGCTCCCCGGTTTCCGAGTCCATCACGCAGCCCGTGACGCGCACGTGCGGCGGCATGACGGGATGCGCGCGCACCATGTCGACGCTCTTCCGTACGGCCTCCTCGGTATCTCCGAAGCCGGCGAGCCAGTGGTCGAAGTCGATACCGCAATGACGTGCGAAATCAATGCGCTCAGAGGACACGCCGAGCCGTTTCATGTTCTCTACCATGCTCGCGCCGCTCATGTGTTGCGCTCCGCAGTTCGTGTGCGCAACCACCATGACGTCTTCCACGCCCAACTCGCATACGGCTATCAAGAGCGATCGCATCACGCTGCCGAACGGGTGGGAAACTTCGCCTCCTGCTACTTTGATGATCTTCGCGTCGCCGTTTTTCAGGCCGAGCGCAGCGGCCAGCAGCTCGGTCAGGCGCGTATCCATGCACGAGACGATCGCGAGCTTTTTGTCAGGGTATTTGTCGGTGACGTAGCGCTCGAATTCGCGCTGCTCGACGAACGAGCGGTTGTGAGCGAGGATGTCCTCGACGGTGGAGGATGCGGTAATGCATTGACGTTGGTTCATGGTGCCCTCTCTTGTTTGAAGGGTAGTATGATAGCGCAACGACGGGCGTTTGCCGGGCTTTCGCGTTGTCCGTGTTGTTGGTCGAACGGCATGAAACAATGCGAAACGACCGCCCGATGGGGCGGCCGTTTCTTGCGCAGGTGAAAAAGTTAGCTTAGAACGCCTTGAAGGAAGCCTTCGGGCAGAAGCAGATGGGGCACTTCTCAAAATCCTCGCCCTTGTGGATATAACCGCAGATGGGGCACAGATAGAAAGCGTCGTCGTCGGCAGCGTCGAGGTCGTTGTATGCGGCCAGGTAACGCTCGGCATGCACGGACTCAGCCAGCTTGGCGCGCGTGAACACCTGCACGGCCTTGGCGTTGCCCTCTTCCTGAGCCTTCTTGATGAATGCCGGATACATGTCGGAGGTCTCGAAGATCTCGCCCTGCGCGCCGGAGATCAGGTTCAGGTCGGTCTGAGCGCCGGAGCAATCAGGAGCTGCGGGCTTCTCGTAGCCGGGCTCCATGTCGGCGACCAGGGCGTACTCCAGGCCGATGTGGATTTGCTCGGCGGCTGCGGTTGCCTCGAACAGACGCGCGATCTGGTCGTACCCCTGTTCCTTGGCAGCCTTGGCGAAAGCGGTGTATTTCGCGGAAGCGCCGGTCTCGCCGCCGATGGCAGCCTTCAGGTTGTCGAGGGTGGAGCCAACTTCGCACGTGCCGAAGCCGTTCATGTTCGTGGAATTCTCAGCGGTGGGGATTTGCGCGCGCACTTTCATGGATGCATGCTCCTTCTCGTCTTAGTTCGTCTTCTCATCTTAATGAGAACAAATCTCATTAACTGAAATACTACCCTGAACGCCAGGTGCATGCAAGAGGGTAATCGAAACGGATGACAAGGCTTCGCACAAAGTTCATACGGCTCTAATATTGCGAACAGATGTACCCTTATGGTATACTATTGCCAAGAACCAAGCGCTTGGCAAGGAGAAGGATATGAACGTTGCGGTTTTGGAGAAGCCTCAAGCTATCAAAATATCGAGCAAGCGGCAGATCACCATCCCGGCGAAAATATACGAAAAGGCTGGCTTTGGGGATTACGCCTTGTGCACTTGGACCGACAAAGGGATGTTCCTTCAGCCGCTTGAGGTGGAAGACGAAGACGTGACGGTTGATATCCTGCGCCATTTGATCTCGGAAGGCTACGAGGGTGAGGAGCTGATCGAGCAATACTGCTCTTTGAAAAAGAAAGTGGTCTCGGTGAGGGAAAGGGTTGAGGAGGCTGAGCACGATATCGAGGAGGGGCGCTATATGACGTACGAAGATATGCGCGCTGGGATTCGGAATGAATACGGATTTTAGTATTTGCGTAGCAGATACATTCGATGATGATCTTCGAGATGTCCTGTCGTACCTGATGGTTGATTGCGGTTCGCCGAATGCTGCTGAACGTATGGTGCGTGCCGTGGATCGCGCAAAGGAGCTTTTAGCATGTAGTCCGTTTATAAACGCTGTTTCCAGCAGACCTCGTTGGCTCGGTCGTTCCTATAGGGAGCACTACGTTCTCAAGTACGTCATCGTGTATCGCATAGACGGCGAGGTGGTTTGGTTCTTGCAGCTCTTTCATCAGGCGCGACTGTACGAACGGTTCGTGACGGAATGGGGTGGTTCGGAGTAAGGGGGTGAGAAGCGGAGTGCCGGCGTGGTGCGAGGGACTGCGGCAGGGGGGCGAAAGGCCGTGGTGCATGCCCTTGTTCTGCCCCTTCGCCGCGCTGCGTTCCGCATAAAAAAGCGAGCGACCTGTTTGGGCCGCTCGCTCGAAAAGACGGTGCGAAGCGTTAGCGTTCGCGGGCGAGAGCTGTCGTGCTATTCGCTCCGCAGTGCTTCCACGGGGTCTTTGCGGCTTGCGGCGCTCGAGGGGATGAGGCCGGCCAGGAACGTGAGGAACACGCTGATGGCAACCAGGATAACGGCGGCTTGCCACGGCAGCGACGCTACGTCGGCTACGTTGAACAGGGAATACACAATCGCGTTGACGGGAATGCAGGCAAGCGCGGTGGTGCCGATGCCGATAAGCCCGGCCGTGAAGCCCACGATGATGGTCTCGGCGTTGAACACGCGGCTGATATCGCCCTTGCTCGCACCTATGGAGCGCAGGATGCCGATTTCCTTCTTGCGTTCGAGAACCGAAATGTAGGTGATGACACCGATCATGATGGATGACACCACAAGCGAGATGGCTACGAACGCTACCAGCACGTAGCTGATCATGTTCACGATGTCGGTAACGGAAGACATAAGCGTTCCTACGAAATCAGTGTACGTGATAACCTTGTCGTCTTGACCTTCGGCGGTCATGCGATCGTTGTAGGCGTCCAGGATCTCGATGGCCTTTTCTTTGCTTTCGAAGTCGACGGGATAGATGTCGATAGCGCCTGGTTTGTTGAGGTCGGCGTAGCCCAGTTTCTTGAGGTTGTTGTCATACGAGGCGTCTTCGCTGCTCATGAGCGACATCATAAGCTCGCCCAATTCCTCTTCGCTCATGTTCATCTGGAACGCGTCTTTGAACTTGTCGGGATCGATGGACATGGCGGAGGCCATGTTGGCGGCCATCTGGTTCATCGATTGCTGCAGCGCGGCGGTGACCTGCGTTTGCAGCTCGGTTGCCATGGCTCCCATGTACGTGGTCATAGTCGTTTGCATATAGCCTTGCAGGGCGGTGGCGATTTGGGCTTGCAGGTCGCTTTCCGTTGCAATGCCCGCTGCGGCTGCGACGATGATGGCTTGGGCTTCGGGCGTCGCCATGTAATCGGAGAAGCTCTTGTTGAACGCGTCGGGATCGCTAGGGTCGATCGGATGGGTGAGCAGGTACTTTTTGTATCCGGCCATGACGTTATCGACGATGTCGCGGGTTTGCTCGGGCGTGACCTCGAACTTGATCTTCCCGGCGGTCTCGTCCATGTTCGGCTCGGGGACCTGCGGCATGTTCTGAAGCCCGGACGACAGGTTGAGCGCATTGGACATGTCGACCGAGAGTTTGCTTTGGTCGATGGTGAATGCCGCTTGCAGGGCGTCGCCGTTAATGGTGAACAGCGAATCCATGGCGAAGCCGCCGTCGTTTTCATCCTCTTCGCCGAAGGGCTTTCCAGTGAACACGTTGGTGCCGGGGTTTGCCAACTGGTCTTTCACGATGGTGCTGTTGGCTGCCTGCTCGATCACGTGGTTGGTGAGGGACGCGGGGTAGTTGATGCCCGAACTGAGCATAGTGGCGGTTGCGTCTTCGCGCGGCTGGACAATGCCTACGATTTTGACGTCCTCGCCTTTCGACACCAGATCCAGCATGTAGTTGGTGTCATCGGTTTTATCCTTCCAGACGCCGAACTCGTTGTCGCGGACGTAATAATCGGTGGCGTTCACCAGCTTGAACGACACGTCGAGAATTTGATCGTAGGAGGGCTGTTCGATGTCGGTAGGAGCCGTTATCTCTTCTTCTGCGGCAAACTTCTTCACGATGTCGTCAAGTTCGGCCGAGTCGCGAAGGCCCATGGTGTACAGCATGAGGTCGCTGATGGCTCCGTTCCCCGTTAGCACGAGTACGACCTCGTTGTAGTTGCTGGGCCATCTGCCCGCTTTCACGTCGTATTGGCTTTCGTACAGGTCGGGATCGCTGGGCATTTCGTAGAACGTGTCGGTGCTCATGGACATGGACATGAGGCTGTTCGAGCTGGTGGTCGAGCCCAGCCCCAGCGCCGAGAACGATTTGTCCGGGTTCACCTGGCGGAGCTTTTCGGTGTTCGAGCTGTATATCTGCGGCGCGACGTTGTACGTGTACTCGATTGCGTTCGTGTACTGATCGATATCGCTTTCGCCGCTGTCGAAGTACGCCTTGAGCGACGCCAGGTCGTTCGATCCAATGCTTGAAACCATGTTGGTGATCATTTCAGCCACGCGGACAGTGCCTTCTCCGTCGCTTTCTGCGGCTCCCTGACCTGCTGAAACGTCGCTCTCAACGCCGGCGGCTCCCAGCATCATCGACGTCATGTCGAATCCGGTGCTTTGGATTTGCAGCGGGTATTCGGACAAGGTTTCTTCTTCGACGTTCTTAATGTAGTTGTTCACGCCGTTGGCAAGCGAAAGGATGGCCGCAATGCCGATGATGCCGATCGACCCCGCAAACGCCGTCATGAGCGTGCGACCCTTTTTCGTCATGAGGTTCTTGAACGACAGTGCAAGCGCGGTCAGAAACGACATGTTCGTTCGGCGTACGGGCTTGTCGCTGACGCGTAGATCCTCCGAACTGGGGTCGAAGGGATCGGTGTCCGCGCGGATAACGCCGTCGGCAAGGGTGACGATGCGGGTAGCGTACTCTTCGGCCAGCTCGGGGTTGTGCGTGACCATGACCACAAGGCGGTCGTTCGCGATTTCGGTCAGCAGGTCCATGATCTGCACCGACGTTTTCGAATCGAGCGCGCCGGTAGGCTCGTCGGCAAGAAGAATTTCGGGGTCGTTGATGAGTGCGCGCGCGATGGCGACGCGCTGCATCTGGCCGCCGGACAGTTGGCTGGGCTTTTTGTTGACGTGATCTCCCAGTCCTACTTTGCGCAGCGCTTCGACCGCCCGATCATGGCGTTCTGCGCGAGAAACGCCTGATAGCGTAAGCGCCAATTCCACGTTGGCGAGCACCGTTTGATGCGGGATCAGATTGTAGCTTTGGAACACGAAGCCGATGCGGTTGTTGCGATAGGCGTCCCAATCGCGGTCTTTGTACTGCTCGGTGGATATGCCGTCGATGATAAGGTTGCCGGAGTCGTAGTGATCCAGGCCGCCCACAATGTTCAGCAGGGTTGTTTTGCCCGAGCCGGAAGGACCAAGAATGGCGACGAACTCGTTATCGCGAAAGGACACCGATACGTTGTCGAGGGCAGTTTGGGTGAAATCGGCCGTAGTGTAGGACTTGCAGATGTTCAGAAGTTGCAGCATGGGGCGCCTTTCAATGCGCGACTCGTTGCCGGGTGCACGGCGCGCAATGTGCGTTTGCAATTAGTTTAGTTTCTATAGTAAATTTTCTCGCTTCGAATAAACCGCGAATTCCCAATCTCCACCGAGTTACCGAACGGTTACCTTGAACGTCCTACCTTGGTTTCTTCAAGAAATTCCTTGCGAGGCCCTTCATGCACGGCGTCAGCAGCGATAATGGCCCTGAACTAACGGACGTGCGAAAGGAAGCGTATGGAACACGAGACAGCCTGGAAAAAGTACGACGAAGCTGACCTGGAAGCTCTTGAGCATCTAGCTGCCGAGTACATCGATTTCATTTCCGAAAACAAAACCGAGCGTGCGTGCGCGGCAACTGCCGTGACCATGGCTGAGGCCGCTGGCTACCGGCCTTTGGCGGCTGCCGTGAGCGAAGGTCGGACGCTCAAGTCGGGCGACAAGGTATGGGCGCTCGCCCATGGCAAGGCGCTCATTTTAGTGCAGTTGGGTGCCGGTTCGCTGACGGCCGGTTTGAACATTCTGGGTGCGCACATTGATTCGCCGCGCCTTGACGTCAAGCAGAATCCGTTGTACGAGGCGAACGACTTCGCGCTTTTGGACACGCATTATTATGGAGGCATCAAGCACTACCAGTGGGTTACGCTGCCGCTTGCTTTGCATGGCGTGGTGGCGAAGACCGACGGCTCCGTGGTGGACGTGCAGGTGGGCGACGATCTGGGCGACCCGGTATTCTGCGTGACCGATTTGCTCATTCACCTGGCGAGCCAGCAGATGGGCAAGAAGGCGTCGGAAGTCGTTGAAGGGGAGGCTCTTGACCTGCTGGTGGGAAACCGTCCGCTTCTGATCGAGCGGGAAGGCAAAGGCGAAGCGACGTCTGAAGCGGCGGACGACAGGCCCGCTTTCGAAAAGCTGGCGGAAAAGGAGCCGGTGAAGGCGTTCGCGCTCAAGCTGCTGGCCGAGAAGTACGACATCGCCGAAGAGGACTTCCTTTCGGCTGAACTGGAAGTGGTGCCGGCCGGTCGTGCGCGCGACTTGGGCTTCGACCGCAGCATGGTCATCGGCTATGGGCAGGATGATCGCGTATGCGCGTTCACGTCCCTGGCCGCGCAGCTGGCCATGGCGGATCAGATGCTCGACAAGGCCGCGGTATGCGTGCTGGTGGACAAAGAGGAGATTGGCAGCGTGGGCGCTACCGGTATGGCCTCGCGATTCTTCGAGAACACGATAGCCGAGGTCATGGAGCTTGCTGGCGAGGGCGGTCCTTTGCCGTTGGCTCGCGCGCTGGCTTCGTCGAGCATGCTGTCCTCCGACGTGTCCGCAGGATTCGATCCTGCATACGCGAGTGTTTTCGAGGCTAAGAATTCCGCTTTCTTAGGTCGTGGCCTGGTGTTCAACAAGTACACCGGCGCGCGCGGCAAGAGCGGTTCGAACGACGCAAGCGCCGAATACATGGCGCGCATCCGCCGCATCATGGGCGATGCCGGCGTGTCGTTCCAGACGGCCGAGCTGGGCCGCGTGGATGCGGGCGGTGGCGGGACCATCGCCTACATTCCCGCCGAGCACGGCATGGACGTTATCGACTCGGGCGTGCCTGTGTTGTCGATGCACTCCCCGTGGGAGGTTACGAGCAAAGCCGACATCTACGAGGCGTTCAAGGGCTACGAAGCGTTTTTGAAGAACGCGTAGCGCGTCGATTCCAAAACTCGTGCGCACGTGGTCGATCGCGTGCGCACGAGTCGATTATATTGCTGGTGCTTCGGCCCCCTTTCCGCTACACTGCTCGCATTGTACGTGCGCGCCCGAGCCGCTGTCCGGTTCGGGCGCTTTCAGATAGCGAGGCGCTTATGGCTCGGGAGCAGTTTGGATCAAGGTTGGGGTTCATCCTCATCAGTGCGGGATGCGCTATTGGGTTGGGCAACGTTTGGCGTTTCCCCTACATTACCGGCGAGTACGGTGGCGCGGCATTCGTGCTGCTGTACCTTCTTTTCCTGGTTATTTTCGCGTTGCCCATTTTGGTCATGGAATTCGCCGTCGGCCGCGCGAGCCAAAAAGGCGTCGCGCGCAGTTTCGACGATCTGGAGCCGCAGGGGTCCAAATGGCACCGGTTCAAGTGGGCGGCTTTGGCGGGCAACTACCTGCTCATGATGTTCTACACCACCGTGGCCGGCTGGATGCTGGCGTTCATGCTGCTCACTGCAATGGGCACGTTCAACGGCATGGACGCTTCCGGCGTGGAAGGCGTGTTCAACGGGCTGTTGGCGAATCCCTTGGAGATGACGGCGTTCATGCTTGCGGTGGTCGTCATTGGCGTGCTGGTGACGCGCGCCGGATTGCGCAACGGCGTCGAGCGCGTTACGAAGCTCATGATGGTTGCCCTGTTCGCCGTGTTGGCCGTGCTGTGCGTCCGCGCGATCACGCTTCCGGGAGCCGAGGCTGGCCTCGAGTTCTATCTCATGCCCGATTTCGGAAAGCTGTTCGCAGGCGGGTGGGGAACGTTTGCCGATGCGGTGTTTGCCGCCATGGGTCAGGCGTTCTTCACGGTTTCGGTGGGCGTAGGGTCCATGTCCATCTTCGGCAGCTATATTGACAAGCGTCATCGGCTGGCGGGCGAAGCCGTGCGCATCGCGGGATTGGACACGCTGGTTGCGCTTATGGCGGGTCTGATTATCTTCCCGGCATGCTTCGCTTTCGGGGTCGAGCCCGGAAGCGGCCCGGGCCTCGTGTTCATCACGTTGCCCAGCGTGTTCGAGCAAATGCCGTTCGGTCAGCTGTGGGGCACCTTGTTCTTCCTGTTCATGAGTTTTGCCGCCCTGTCGACCGTGATCGCGGTGTTCGAGAACATTATGAGCTTCGGCATGGATCAATGGGGCTGGTCCCGTAAGAAGTCCTGCCTGGTGAACGGCATTGCGCTGGCGCTGCTTTCGCTGCCTTGCGTGCTGGGCTTCAACGTGTGGGCTGGCGTGGAGGTGCCGGGCATCGGTAATATCCAGGCCATCGAGGACTTCCTCATGTCGAACAACGTGCTGCCGCTGGGCGCGCTCGTGTTCCTTTTGTTCTGCACGAGCAAGCGCGGATGGGGTTGGAAGGCGTTCGTGGCCGAGGCCGACACCGGCAAGGGCCTTGGCTTTCCCCGGTGGGCTCGAGGATACATGCGGTTCGTGTTGCCCGTTCTTATCCTGGCCGTGTTCGTGATGGGCTACGTGCCTATCGTTCGCACGTGGATGGGGCTTGGATAGCGTCTTTCGCGAACTGCGACGCGAATATTTCTTCATATTCGGAGTTTTCCCGGGCGGAACCTCGCGTTTCCGGCTTTCCCGTGGCTATAATAGCGGATAACACTTGAGTAACGGTTGCTATGCGGGGCGTTCGCGCACGTCGTCCCCTTGCCGACCGTCGCCCGCGCCGGCCGCGCGAGCGAAGCGACATGCCGACAGCAGATGGAGGAGTTCATGGCCTATTATTTCGACGAGCCGTCCCGTACATTCAACGAGTACCTTTTGGTTCCCGGCTACTCGCCGTCTACGTGCGTTCCGGCTGCCGTCAGCCTGAAGACGCCGCTGGTCAGGTACCGCAAGGGCGAAGAAGAGTGCCCCATTTCGCTGAACATCCCCATGATTTCGGCTATCATGCAGGCCGTGTCCGACGACGGCATGGCCGTGGCGCTTGCCACCGAGGGCGGCATGTCGTTCGTGTACGGTTCTCAGTCCATTGAGAGCCAGGCCGCGATGGTGTCGCGCGTGAAGGACTACAAGGCTGGTTTTGTCACGAGCGACGCCAACCTGTCTCCCGACATGACGCTGGCCCAGGTTGTAGAGCTGAAGGAGAGGCTTGGCCACTCCACCATGCCCGTGACCGAGGACGGCACCGCTACCGGCAAGCTGCTCGGCGTGGTAACCGAGCGCGACTACCGCTTGTCCCGCATGTCCTTGGACGAGAAGGTCGCCGATTTCATGACTCCGCGCGAGAAGCTGATCGTGGCCCCGGTCAGCACGTCCCTGAAAGTGGCGAACGACATTATCTGGGATCACAAGCTGAATTCGCTGCCTATCGTTGACGAGGACGATCACCTGGTCAGCCTGGTGTTCCGCAAGGACTACGATTCCCATAAGTCCAACCCGAACGAAATGCTGGACGACCACAAGCGCTACATGGTGGGCGCCGGCATCAATACGCGCGACTACGCCGAGCGCATTCCCGCGTTGGTGGAAGCCGGCGTCGACGTGCTGTGCATCGACAGCTCCGAGGGCTACTCCGACTGGCAGAAGTTCACCATCGAATGGGTGCGCGAGCACTACGGCAACACCGTGAAGATCGGCGCGGGCAACGTGGTTGACGCCGAGGGCTTCCGTTTCTTGGCCGATGCGGGTGCCGACTTCATCAAAGTTGGCATCGGCGGCGGTTCCATCTGCATCACGCGCGAGACGAAGGGCATCGGCCGCGGCCAGGCCACGGCTACCATCGAGGTTGCCGCTGCGCGCGACGCGTACTTCAAGGAGACGGGCGTGTACGTGCCCATCTGCTCCGACGGCGGCATCGTGTACGACCATCATATCTCGCTGGCGCTGGCCATGGGCTCCGACTTCGTCATGCTGGGTCGCTACTTCGCGCGCTTCGACGAGAGCCCGTCGAACAAGGTGATGGTGAACGGCTCGTACATGAAGGAGTACTGGGGCGAAGGCTCGGCGCGCGCTCGCAACTGGCAGCGCTATGACCTGGGCGGCGACAAGAAGGGCATGACGTTCGAAGAGGGCGTCGACTCCTACGTGCCGTATGCCGGCGCTTTGAAGGACGGCGTGGCGCTTACGCTTTCCAAGGTGCGCTCCACCATGTGCAATTGCGGCGCGCTTACCATTGACGAGCTGCAGGACAAGGCGAAGCTGACCATCGTGTCCAGCACGTCCATTGTGGAAGGCGGCGCGCACGACGTTCTGCTGAAGGACAAGACCCCCTACGTGAGCAACACGAGCCACTAGGGCGCGGTCGGAAAAACGGATTCGCGAGCGGGGCGGCCTTCGGGTCGTCCCGCTTTTTTGACGCGCCGAGCACGGTGCAAAGGGAGTGCTCGGCGCGTCGGGCAGGGCGGGCGTTTCGGAGCCGGGCGCGAATCGCTCGATCAGTCTTCCCGGGCTTCCACGCTGGGATTCGCGTGAATGATGGCATGGAGTTCTTCGATGTAGCGCAGCAGCAGCGGGCTGGGGCGTCGCTCGTTGTGCATGATGTAGCCGACTTGCATGCGCTCGCCTTCGTCGGTATCCAAGGGGATGCTGGCTATGCCGGATTGCATTTCGGCCGAAAGCACGCCGGTGGACAGTGTGTAGCCATTATGGCTGGTCAGCAGGTTAGTGAGCGTGCCTCGGTCCGAAATGCGGATATTGCGCGCGTGCGGAAGGTAGCTCAGGGGCTCCTCGGAGTAGTAAAACGAGTTGGTGGTTCCCTGCTCGAACGAGTAACGCGGGAAGGGTGCCAGGTCGTCGGGCGCGATGCGGTCGCGCTTCGCAAGCGGATGGTGCTCGCCGACGAACACGTGGACGTCGGCGTCGAAAAGGGGCGCGTACGCCACATCGGCGTCGTCGAAGGCTTTTTGCAGGACGCGTCGGTTGAAGCTGTCGGTGTAGAGGATGCCTACTTCGCTGCGAAACGCCCGCACGTCGTCGATGATCTCCGCCGTGGTGCTTTCTCGTAGGATGAATTCGTAGTCGCAGGCATCGCATGCTTCCACTACGTTCACGAACGCCTGCACGCTGAACGCGTAATGCTGCGTGGACACGGCAAGACGCAGGTGCGCGGCTCCCTTGTTCTGGTAGCGCGCCTCCAGCATGTCGGCCTGTTCGACCACTTGGCGGGCGTACCCCAAAAGCTCCGTGCCGTCATTGGTGAGGGTGACGCCGCGGTTGCTGCGCGTGAACACGGTGATGCCCAGTTCGCTTTCCAGTTCTTTTATGGCGGTGGACAGGTTCGACTGCGAGGCGTACAGGTTTTGCGCGGCGGCGTTGATGGATCCGTATTCTGCGATGGCTATTAAGTAGCGGAGCTGTTGAAGCGTCATAAGGACCCCTTTCTTCGTTCTGGTCGCTATTCTACCGGGTTATCGTCAATATCGATAGCAAAGCATCAAAACATTGAATGACTTATATGGTTGTATTGAGCGGCTGTTCGTGGTTTCATGCAATACGCTGCTTCGCGCGCAAAACGATTCGGCGCATGCGGGCGTTTCTTTCTTCAGGGAAGCGCGCGCCGCGCAACTCGGCGAATCGTTTGAGCGATTTCGGTCGACGGTGCGCGGCGGCAGCGCGAAAGACGAAACGAACAAGGAGCATCTCATGGCGAAGGACATCCCCTACGATCAGAAGTACTACGATCCGGAGATCGAGTGCATGCCGCGGCCCCAGCTGGAGGAGCTGCAGCTGCAGCGATTGCAGGATATGGTGGCCTACGCGTACGAGAATACCGTGTACTACAAGCGCGCGTTCGACGAGGCCGGCGTGAAGCCTTCCGACATCGAAACGCTTGAGGACATTGCGAAGTTCCCGTTCATCGACAAGAAGACCGAGCGCGAAACGCAGCACGTGGGAAGCTTCTTCGGCGAGATGTGCTCGGTGCCCGAGGAAGAGGTCATCTTCATGGCCACGTCTTCGGGTTCTACGGGCGTGCCCACGGTGAGCCCGTTCACGCAGGAGGACTTCGACCTGTGGCAAGATACCGAGGCTCGTCTGTTCTGGCAGGCTGGCATGCGCCCGAACGATCGCTACGTGCACGCGCTCAACTTCGCGCTGTACGTGGGCGGCCCCGACGTCATCGGCGCGCAGCGGCTGGGCGCGCTGGCCATCTGGGTGGGCGCGGTGCCGTCCGACCGTCTGCTGTTCGTGCTGAAGCAGTACCAGCCGACGGTTATCTGGACATCGCCTTCGTATGCATGGCATTTGGGCGAGGTGGCGAAGGAGAAGGGATACGACCCGCGCACCGACTTCAACATCCACACCATCATCGTTGCTGGCGAGGCGGGCGGTTCCATCAAATCCACGCGCGAAAGCATCGAGGACTTGTGGGGCGCGAAGGTTGTTGACTTCTACGGCCTGTCCGACATTTACGGCGCATGCGCTGCGGCGTGCGAGGCCCACGACGGCCTGCACATCGTGGAGGACCAGATTCTGGTCGAGACGGTGAACCCGAACACGGGCGAGGTGCTGGCTCCAGGCGAGACGGGCGAGCTGGTGTACACCACTTTGAGCAAGAAGGCGCGCCCGATGATTCGCTTCCGTACGGGCGATATCGGCTACGTGAGCACCGATACGTGCGAGTGTGGCCGCACGCTTGCACGCATTCACATTACGGGCCGTAAGGACGAGATGTTCATCGTGAGCGCCGTCAACGTGTTCCCGAGCGATATCGAGTTCGTGGTGCGCGGCCTGGAAGGGCTGACGGGCGAGTATTCCATTCGCGTGTACGAGCAGGACTTCACGTGCAAGTACGAAGTGTCCGTGGAGCGTGCGCTGGGTAGCGACGAGCCTTACGACGAGGTGGCGAAGCGCACGATGGCGGCCATCAAGGCGCATGTGGGCGTGCGTCCGCAGAAGGTCATCGTGTATGATGCGGGTAAGCTGGGAACGTCGTCGGAGCACAAGGCGTCGCGCTTCGTTGACGAGCGCAGCTGCCAGACTCGATAGGGAAGGATTCTACCCATGGCTAACACCTTTGCAGTTTCCGGTCAGCACTATCTGTTCAACGTGCAGACGTTCGCCCATGTGGTTCTGGCTTTGGGCGGCGATGCGTACGCGTATGCGCTGCGCGATCGCAGCACGCAGGGCGTCATCGATGATGTTGCGTCGGGGAAAAGCCAGCTGGGCGTGCTGTTTCAGACGTCGGCTTCCGCTGAAACGCTGAACGCTGCGCTTGACGAAGCGGGTCTTGAATTCGTGGAGCTTATCGAGTCGGCCCCGCGCGTTGCGCTGCCGGCCAGCCACCCCATGGTGAACGCCGCCAGTCTTACTCTGGAGGATATGGAGGACTATCCCTACTTGTATTTCGAGCAGGACGAGGATTCTCCGGTTGCCTTCGCCGAAGAGGCGCTTGCGGGCGTGCCGCGTGCCAAGAGCATTGCCTGCACCGACCGCGCGTCGCTTTCGGAGCTGATCGTGGCACTGAACGGCTATACGGTGACGAGCGGCATTTTGGTGGGTATTTCCGACGGCGCCGGGCTGAACACCGTGCCGCTTGATACCGATGTGTCGCTGCACTTGGGCTACGTGGTGCGCAAGGGCGAGCAGCTGGATGAGAATGCCCAGCGTTTCGTGGACACGTTGAAGAAGAACCTGGTCAAGTACGCTCGATTCTAAGTAGGTTGCCGTCGCGTGTAGGCGAAACGGCAGCTCTTGAAACGAGGGGGACGGGGGCGGCGATGCCGCGCTCGTCCCCCTCGTTGTTTACTCGTTGTCGTTCGGATGGCGCCTGCCGGCCAGGTCGCGAGCCTCTTCGCTCACGACGGGTCCCGCGTGCGCGCCGCGTTTTTCCAGCACGCGT
This sequence comes from Paraeggerthella sp. LCP19S3_G8, assembly GCF_052119225.1. Classification (NCBI taxonomy): domain Bacteria; kingdom Bacillati; phylum Actinomycetota; class Coriobacteriia; order Eggerthellales; family Eggerthellaceae; genus Paraeggerthella; species Paraeggerthella sp. LCP19S3_G8. The sequence goes on along the minus strand of NZ_JBQKFQ010000008.1, from coordinate 85,583 downwards.
TCGCGCCGCGCTCGTTCGGCGCGTGCTTCGCTGGGGCGCGGACGGTCGGCTTGCTGCGGGGCGGTTTCGCGCGGGGCTTCGGCTTTGGAGAAGCCCATGCGGATGCCGATGTATTCGCTGACCAGCAACACGAACAGGATGCACATCACAATGAGGTAGCCGATCACCGCGCCGGGCAATCCCGTGAAGTTCACCAGCAGGATGGGAACGAACAGCGAGAATCCGAACGTGATCAGGTACAGGCGCGTGACGGCCTTCTGGCGGCGCAGCACGGTGATCACCTGGTACAGGAAATCGATAGCTGCCGTTACCCCGCCTGCGGCCAGCATGATGAAGCACAGGCCGCGGAATTGCTCGAAGTCAAGGCCGTACATGAAGCTCATCAGGGGAATGCCGATGGTCGCCATAACGCCTGCCACCACCAACGTGATGGCAACGATGACGGCCAGCACGGCCGCGATGGTCAGATCGAACCGCTTCCGCTTGCCGGGGTCGGCCCATGCTTCGGCCATGCGGACGAGCATCGGCTTGTAGATGAGGCCGATGGTCAGCAGGATGGCCTGGGCGGGGAAGTACAGCGCGTTGAAGTACAGCTGGTTGTCGTAGCTGAGTACGCCTTCCATCACGAATTTCGGCATGTTGTCGATGAGCGCGTACATGAACAGCGCTGCGAACAGAGGGAAGCACTGCTTGAACAGCGCGCCCACGTTGCCCATGCTCACACGGCGCGATTTCGGCGTTTCGAACAGGGCCAGCGGAAACGTGAGGAACAGGAACGTGGCGGCGGCAACCACGGCCATGGCGATGCAGGCAACGCCGAGGTTGCGGGTGATCAGCAGCACCAACGAGAACACGATGAACACGGCGACCGAGCGAAACGCTTGGGAGATTCCGGCAAGGTAGAGCTTGTCCACTTGCTGCAGGCGCCCCTCGTACACGTCGGCCAGGCCGTCGATCATCTTGTAGAGGTACACGCCCAAGCTGATGGTCAGCATGTGATCGGTGTATCCGCGAATCGAGCAGTACGCCACGCCGACAACCACCATGAGCGCGCACGTGATCCAGCGGTTTACCTGGTAGTCCGCGAACGAATGCTCTTCGGCCAGGTCGGACACTTGAAAGGTTCGCACGCCGTAGTTGGCAAGGATCATGAGCAGCGTGCCGGTGACGAACGCCAGCGAGAACATGCCGGCTTGCTCGACGCCCACCAGTTGCGTGACCACGATGGTGAGGAAGGGAAACACCATGCCCCACGTAGCGATGCCCAGCGTGTTGCACACGTAGTCGCGCGTGGTGCGTCCGGCGGCGTATTCTTCTTGCTGCGCCGAAAGGGAGCGCTCGGATACGGCCCCCAGAAGCCGGTTGCACCAGTGGTTGACGGCGCGCGTGATGAAGCTGGGCTTGCGAGGCTTTTTCGCCGCGCGACGTGCGCGGTTCCCGCGCTGATCGGAGGCGCTGTCGGGCTGTGTTTGCGGGTTCGGATCTTGGGCGCTGCGCCTGGTTGCGTGCAGCGGCGCGTGCTCGGTCGCCTCGTGCTCGGGCGCGGTGCGTTGATGGAGCGCCCGGGTGGGCTGGCTGCGCTGTTCTTGTTCGGAGTTGTTCCGCGGCATGCGGTCCATAAGCTGCGTCGAGCTCCTTCGCTGCGTGTGTCGTTGTCTCTCCTTGAGCATTATAGGGGTCGTGCGCAGTTGGTCCCCTAAGATTCATAGCAGCAGCAAACGAGGGCGTGCGCGTCCTTGCGCGCTTGCGTCTGGCCGTGCTGGGCTCGGTTGGAGGCTCCGCGCCTGTTGCGACACGGGCCGGGGCGGCTCCGTTCGAGACTGTCCCCCTGTCCCCCTGTCCCCCTGCTCCCCAATCGGGGGAGTTTGACGGCTGGTCGTCTGCGCGCGCCTGCGAACGCGCGAGGGCAACGCTATACTGGCATGATCAAGACGTGACACGAATGGGAGAGTTCCATGATCGAGGTACTGTGGCATGGGCGCGGCGGTCAAGGCGCGTTCACTGCGGCGCGGCTGCTGGGCGCGGCCGCATCGCTTTCCGAGGGCCGCTACGCGTTGGCGTTTCCGTCGTTCGGACCCGAGCGACGCGGCGCGCCGATGCGCGCGTTCACGAAGATGGACGATGCGCCTATCGGCGATCGGAGCGCGGTGGCGCGCGCCGATTACGTGGTGTATCTGGACGAGATGCTGCTGGGGCCTGGCTGGGAGCATGAGCTGAAACCCGGAGGACGCGTGCTGGTGAACAGCGCTGCAACCTTCGATGACGAGCGTATCGTGGCCATCGATGCCGACGGAATCTCCGCTTCTTTTTTGGGGCGCCCCATTCCCAACACGGTGTTTCTTGGGGCGATCGCGGGCCTGTGCGATCGGGTGTCGCTCGAGGATCTGGACGAGGCGATTCGCCAGTACATGCCGGAAAAACTGCACGGTAAGAACCTGGCAATTGTGGAGGAAGCGCTCCGGCGGATGGCCGATGCTTCCGATGCCGAAGCAATCGATCGGCCGCCTGTTGCGGGGATTGCGGTTGAATCCGGCGAAAGCGATCTGCGCGCGGAAAACTTCGAGGCGGCCGAAGGCTTGGAGGGCTCGCCCTCGGAATCGCCCGCTCGTCCGCCCGCGCGCATCTGCACCTTGCGCAGCGGGGACGCCTTGGACCCCGCCGTGTTCGCGCGCACCACGTGCTTCGAGGCGGGCTATCTGACCGCGAAGAACGCTGGCTGGCGCAACGTGCGCCCCGTGATCGACGCTTCTGCGTGCACGGGATGCCTCCAATGCTATTGGCTGTGCCCGGACGGTACGGTGTTCAAGGTTGACCAGGCTGCGTCCGTCGGCGCTCCTGTTGCCATCGATCTGGACTTCTGCAAAGGCTGCGGCGTGTGCGCGAAGGCTTGCAAGTTCAATGCGATTGCCATGATTCCCGAAAGCGAGGCGGATGCTCGATGAAGAGGTTCCTTTCCGGCGACGAAGCGCTGGCGGAGGGCGTGCGCCTGGCGCGTCCGCAGGTCATCAGCGCGTATCCCATTACGCCGCAAACGGTGGTGGTCGAGCGTTTGAGCGAGATGGTGGAAGAAGGCACGCTTGCCGCCGAGTACGTGCACGTGGAGTCCGAACATTCGGCGCTGTCGTGCGCCATCGGCGCGTCGGCTACGGGCGCTCGCACGTTCACGGCTACGTCGAGCCAGGGCTTGCTGTACATGGCAGAATGCCTGACCTATGCATCGGGCGGGCGGTTTCCCATTGTCATGATGAACGCGAACCGTGCAACCGCGCTGCCGTGGAACATCTACGGCGACCAGCGAGATTCGCTCGCCTTGCTGGATCACGGTTGGATCCAGGTGTATGCGCAGGACAACCAAGAGGCGCTCGATCTTGCGCTTATGGCGTATGCGTTGGCGGAGGACCCGGCGGTTATGACGCCGGTGATGGTGAACCTGGACGGTTTCGCGCTCACGCATACGTACGAGACCGTGGACGTGCCTTCGGCGGAGCAAGCGGACGCGTTTCTGCCGCCCTACGAGCCTGCTGGGAATCACTTCGATTTCGAGCATCCCGTGAACATCGGGTTTTCGGCAGGCCCTGAGTACAACCGCTATTTCAAGTACTGGGAGCATCGCGACATGCTGAACGCTCCCGACGCGGTGGAGCGGATCGAGCGGCGCTTCGCCGAGGTGTTCGGGCGCCAATACACCGGCATGATCGAAACGCTGAACTGCGACGATGCCGACGTTGTCCTGGTCACGCTGGGGTCGGCTGCAGGCCTTGCGCGCTCCGTGGTGGAGCAACTGCGCGCCGAGGGCGTTCGCGCGGGCATGCTGCGCATTCGCTACCTGCGCCCCATGCCCTCGGAGCTGATTGCCGAGGCGCTGCGAGGCGCGAAGGCGGTGGGCGTTCTGGAGAAGGATATCTCGTTCGGTTCGGAGGGAACCGTGTTCACGAACGTCAATTCGGCGCTGCAGCAGGCGGGCGTGTGCGTTCCCACGTACAACTTTGTAGGAGGTTTGGGCGGCGACGACATTTCCGAAGCGCAGACGATCGGCATGTTTCGCGCTCTCCAGCAGGTGGCCGACGGCGCGGGGTCCGGTAGCTTGCCGCGCGTGTCGTTTTTGGGTGTTGATGACGTTCCGCCTGCCTGCCAGCCGACGGAAGCAGCCGACGCTGCGGCTTCCGTCGCTGATTCATGCGAACCTGCGAGCTGCGACGAAAGGGGGCGATAGGAATGGCTCTCAATGCGAAGACCATAGCCAACGACGAGTTTTTCTTCGGTCACAAGGCATGCGCGGGGTGCGGCGGTTCCCTTGCCCTGCGCGCTGCGCTTAAGGTGCTGGGCCCGAACGCTGTGGCCGCGCTGCCGGCGGGCTGCATGAGCGCCGTCGGCTTCAATTTTCCGCAGCTTTCCTTTGCCAACAACGCAATGATCACGCCTTTTGCGGCTACGGCAAGCGTGCTGACCGGTATTGAGGCCGGGCTGCGCGCGCAGGGAAAGAAGCCCGACGATTGCACCGTGGTGGGCTTTGCGGGCGATGGCGGCACGGCTGACATCGGCATCCAGGCGCTGTCCGGGGCGATCGACCGCAACGACGACGTGTTGTACATTTGCTACGACAACGAGGCGTACATGAACACGGGCATCCAGAAAAGCTCGCTGACGCCTTTTGGCGCCAAGACCACCACGACGCCTGCCGGCCGCAACGTGCACGGCTGTCTGACGCAGAAGAAGAACATGTTCGAAATCGTGGCGGCGCACGGCATTCCGTATGCGGCCACGGCAAGCGTTGGCTACCTGAACGACTTCGTCCGCAAGGTGGAGCGCGCCCGGGACATCAAGGGCACGCGCTATATTCACGTGATGGCTCCGTGCCCGACAGGGTGGGGCTGCGGCGTGGACGAGATGGTGGACATCGCGAAGGATATCGTGGATACGGGCTTGTGGTACCTGGCCGAGTACGAAGGCGAAGCGGTGTGCGGCCAGTACGGAGGCCGCTTCAAGCTGAACAGGAACCCGAAGGAGTTCGCCAGCGTTGAGGCGTACCTGCGCAGGCAGGGCCGCTTCAAGGCGCTTTCCGATGACGAGATCGCTAGCGTTGAGGCCGGTCGTGACGCTGCTTGGGAGGCCATGCGCCGAGATTGGGCGTGAGTGGGGCTTTAAGGATGCGAAAAGGCGCCGCTTGAACAGCGGCGTCTTTTTTACGAGGCGGAGGGATGGGCTATTGGCTCTGTCCCTCCGTCTCGTTTTTTGCCTTGCCCCCTATGCAATAAAACAATCACATGATATAGTGTGATCTATCAAAAGATAGTAAAAAGGAGATAATCATGTCACATGATCTGACTTCGCAGGATATTAAGAGGATTCGAGAAAAGTACGGGCTGACGCAGCAAGGGTTTGCGCGCTTGTTGGGACTTGGCGAGGCTAGCGTGGTTCGGTACGAAAACGGACAAACTCCCAGCAAGGCGAATGCGAACCTCATTCGTGCTGCGGATGATCCGAGGTTTCTTGCGGATTGCCTTGAACGCGACGGGGCTTTGCTTGCGGACAGCCAGCGTGAGAAAACCGAGAAGATCGTGTATGCGCTGGTTTCTTTCGACGAGGATGGAGACGTCATGGACATCAACGAACTGTACGAAATCACGCTTCAACAGGAGGTTCTTAACGAGCAGGCTGCGCAGCTGATGGGGGAGATCTCGCGACTGCTTATCGCTGCTCGCAATGGAGGGGATGTCGCTTCCGCGGCGGTCTATGAAGACGTGTATATGCAGCTTGCCATGGTCAAGCCTCGCATTATCAGTGAAGGTCATTTGGACAAAGTGAAGCTTTTGGAATTGAAGGCGCAGATCGAATGCTTGGGGCGCGTGGCGGAAAGTCGCAAAGTGAAAGCTGCGTAACATGGCAGGTATTGAAGAGTACTCGAATGAGGAATTTCAGAACGGGTTTCAAGGGATCGTCGGCGCCCTCGTGGCAGATGGGAACCTGGCGCCCCTCAGCAGCCCGCGGGCTGTTTTGCTTGGCGGGCAGAGCGGTGCGGGAAAAACAACGCTGCACAACATCTTTCTTATCGCCCAGAAGGGCAATGCGATCATCATAAATGGTGACGAGTACCGGTCTCATCATCCGCGATTCAGGGAAATCAGTGCGCGGTATGGAATTGATGCTCCGTCGTATACGGCAGCATGGGCTGGAAGCATGGTGGAGGCGCTGGTTGACGCCCTTTCAACTGCAGGGTACAACCTGATCATCGAAGGAACGCTGCGGACATCCGAGGTCCCACTCAAGACGGCAAGGCTCTTGCGCGATCGGGGATACGACGTTTCGCTGGCACTGATGGCGGTGAAGCCGGAACTATCGCTGGTAAGTTGCCAGCTGCGATACGAGCAGATGCGTATTGCGGGTACAGAGCCTCGGGCGGTCGACCCGAACCATCATCTTTTGATCGTTGAAAGCATCGTCAGCAACTTGAAAGTGCTTGAGGAATCCGGGTTGTTCGATGCCGTAAGCCTGTACGATCGCGCTGAGCGTCGATTGTTCTTCAGCGAAGATGACGGCGGGTATGCGTGCGATGCGCTCGAGCGAATCTTGTTTGGTGAGTGGAGCGACGAAGAGCGCTTGCACTTGGCGTATCTGGAACGAAAGCTGGCTGAGCTGAAAACTCTTGGCTGATCGCCTTGCTTTCGGCGTTTGTGCTGGCGGGATCCATCCTGGTCAAACCCGTGCGGGCTGGAATATGGTACCCTGCTGAACACAGGGAACGGCGAAAGGGATCCATATGGGGACGGCCAGCACGACTGAGCGCATCCGCGAAATCGGGGCGGATATCGAATCCGAGGTCATCGCACTCAGGCGCGAGTTGCACAAGCATCCCGAGTTGAGCGGCAAGGAAACGCGGACGCAAGAAGCTCTTTGCATCGAGCTGGGCAAGCTGGGCGTGGAGTATCGCCGTGCAGCTGGGACGGGCGTAATCGCCACTATTCGCGGTGAAGCGAAGGGCGCGTACGATGCCGACGGCAATCCTGCCAAGCGCGTGGCGTTGCGTGCCGACATCGACGCTCTTCCCGTGACCGAGCAGACGGGCGCGCCTTACGCTTCGCAAAGCGAAGGGATCATGCACGCATGCGGTCATGATTGTCATATGGCTATGATGCTGGGCGCCGTTTGCATTCTGAACGGCTTGCGCGATCGGCTTTGCGGCGAGGTTCGCGTGCTATTCCAGCCTGCGGAGGAGATATCTATCGGCGCGCTCAAAATGATCGAAGACGGTGCGCTCGACGGGGTCGATGCGATCTACGGGGCTCATATTTGGAGCGAAGTGGATGCCGGGAAGATTTCGTGCGAGCCCGGACAGCGTATGGCTCATACCGATTGGTTCCGCATCGATATCGAAGGCGTTAGCGCACATGGATCCATGCCGCACAAGGGTGTGGACGCCGTGGTGGTGGGTGCTGAAATGGTGACGGCTTTGCAGATTCTGGTCAGCCGAGACGTTTCGCCGTTTGAACCCGTGGTGGTTACGGTGGGGGAGTTTCATGGCGGCGAAGCGCGCAACATCATGGCGGGGACGGCTTACCTGACCGGCACGGTGCGTACCTGGAGCGATAAGCTGCGCGCCGAAGTGCCTGACCGTTTGGAGCGCATTGTGGGGAAGATCGCTCGTGCGTTCAACGCTGAAGCTCGGTTCACGTTCGAGCCGGGCAATGCGGGCTTGGCGAATGACGTTCAGTGCGCGGAAGCGGCGCGGCGCGCTGTTGTCGAGGTGCTGGGGGAAGAAGCCGTCGGCAGTTACGAGGGTACGCTTTCCGGCGAAGACTTCAGCGAGTACCTGCGTCTGGTTCCCGGGGTCATGGCGTTCGTGGGTACGCGCAATCCTGCTGTGGGCGCCGAGCATCCCCAGCACAGTTGCTACTATGAAGTGGACGAAAGCGTGCTGGTCAAGGGATCCATGGTGGCTGCTCAGTGGGCGGTCGACATGTTGGGAGAAGGGTAGGAGTCGTGCGCTTCATTATCTCGCCCGCCAAGAAGATGAACGTAGCGGACGATATGTTCGCATGGCGCGAGCTGCCGGCGTTCGTTGACCGTGCCGAGCAGCTGGTCGAAGCTGTGCGGGCTCTGACGTATGAAGAAGCGAAGGTGCTGTGGCAGTGCAGCGATGCGCTGGCCGAGCTCAATTTCGATCGCTTCCGCACGATGGACGTGTCCGGTGGCGCGGGCTCGCTTGTTCCAGCGGTGCTTGCGTACGAAGGCATCCAGTACCAGCATCTTGCTCCGCGCGTTATGACCGCCGCGCAGCTGGAATACGTGCAGGAGCATGTGCGCATCCTGTCGGGCCTTTACGGCGTGCTGCGCCCGTTCGACGGCGTGGCGCCGTATCGTCTTGAGATGCAAGCCAAGTTGGCGGTGGGCCCGGCGCGCACCTTATACGAGTTTTGGGGCGATTCGCTGGCGCGCGCATTGGCTTCGGAGGCTGACGTTGTGGTGAATTTGGCTTCGGTCGAATATGCGAAAGCGGTGCTTCCGCATGCGAAGTGTCTTGGCTTGCAAACCGTCACGTGTTTGTTCGGTACGATCGATGCGCGCGGCCGCTTGGTGCAGCGTTCGACGGCTGCCAAGGCGGCTCGCGGTTCCATGGTGCGATGGTGCGCCGAATGCGCCGTCGAGTCCGTCGCTGATCTGCGCGCGTTCGACGTAGCTGGCTATGTGTTCGACAAGGCGCGCTCTACTGACGACTGCCTGGTGTTTGTGCAGTAGGAGGCAGAAAGCGTTCGCGGCGATCCTCGCTTTGAGAGCCGGCGTCGGGCCGGCAGGCGAGCGTCTGACGTCCTTGACGGCTCGCGGATTTGGGCGCCCTCTTTCGGCTCGGCTAGCTCCTTTTGCGGTTTGGCGTACGGCTAACGGATCCCGGCCGCGTTCGCCACGCCGAGCGTCTCTTCACCTTGGCTGCTCAGTTTGAACTTGAGCGGTCGGCGGCTTGTCGTTTCAACAAGATCGGTCCGTTCTAGCTCGGATGCGTATTTGCGAGCGCTTTGGGCTGTGACTTCAAGGTGCGTCGCGGCGTCCTGCAGCGTCACGTCCGCGTTCGCGCCGAAAAGCGACACCTGCACCACTTGGTACAGCAAATTACATGCCCGCTCCGACAAGTCAAACTCAGCGCGCACGCTGCCGAGTTTTTCTTCGGCTTTCATCAGCGCTTCCCGCTTTGCCTGCAGCTCGGCTACCAGTTCGTCTTGAGCCGTCCTGATCAAATTCATCATTTGCAGCACGAAGAACGTGCCCTCGGCATGGTTAAGGGGGTGCTCAGTTACCGAAAACGCCTGGTAGTACACTCCTTTATGCTCGGCGATAACGCGCGAAAGCGATAGCGTGGTGGGTAGGGACAGCGGACTGCTCAAGTGCAGCGCCAGCAAGAATCGGCCCGTTCTCCCGTTTCCGTCATAAAAGGGGTGGATGTACTCGAACAGGTAATGCGAAAGCAACGCACTGTACAGTTCCGGCACTTCCTCGGAATTGACCAGCCTGATCATAGCGTTGAGATGCGAGATTATGGCGGATTCGGGTTGCACGCCACGATGGACGATCCGTTGCGAGGACGCCTTGACGTCCACGCCATCGGCGCGGAACAGCTGGCCGTCAAGCGCGTCGCCCGAGTCGAGCGTACCCGCCACGACGGCGTCGTACAGCGCACGGATGTCCTCAGGAGTCTTGGGCGGCACGACGTCGCCGCTCGTCAGGCCAAGGTACAGGCGAGCGAATTCCATGAACTGCTTTGTCCGCCGATTCTCCCCGACAGGCTGCTCGATGCTGTCGATAGCCTCCCTGATCTGCTTGCGCGTGCTGCGAACGCCTTCCATTTCGTTCGTGCATACCACTTCGTCGACGATGAGGTTGCGTACGTAAGCGCCCTGCGCAATGCCGGGTAAGGCACTCCATGATCTTGACACCTTGCGCTCGGCGCGAAGAACCTGCTCCGTGACAAGAGACAGCTCGCGCGGCACGGCAAGAAAAAGCTCGCCTGTCTCTACGTTGATCCCGGTCCTGAATGACGAAGCGGCCGTGAGGCGCTTGCGGGCTTCACACTCGTTTTCGCCCTTGCGATCGCTCGAAGCGTCTTCGTAAAAGAGCCTGTCCATTCTTTTGTATGCCATACCGTAAGACCTTCTTTCGAATGCTTTTCACGATTTTAACGCATGTTAATACTATCTAATAGTGAAAAATCTCAATATTTCACTATTAGATAGTATTGCAGAATACTTTATGATGAATGAGCCTGTCCGGTAGCGGTTGGCTAACAACTTAAAACACAGGCCAACGCGAAGGAGGCTCTCGACAACGTCGAGGAAGCTTGCGAAGGGAGCGCGGCTTCGATCTGCTGACGCAGGAGAGGCATTGTTCGTCCGCTTGCGATTAAAACGATCGAGGTCTGCACGCAAGGGTTTGATTGCCCCTGCGAAGTCGTGAAGTCGATCGATAACGCTTCGCTTTCGCGCCGCAATCACTATAATGGGAACATTCGCGAATAAACGACCCTCTGCGCGGACGCGCGCGGGCGGTGCCGACCTGACGAGGAAAGCAACATGACCATGAAACCTTACAATCCGCACGAGATCGAACCCCGTTGGCAGCAGGTATGGGCCGACACCGACCTCAACAAGGTGACCGAGGATGCCTCGAAGCCTAAGAAGTACGTGCTCGAGATGTTCCCCTATCCTTCGGGCGACATTCACATGGGCCACGTGCGCAACTACACCATCGGCGACGTGATCGCCCGCTACTCCAAGATGCGCGGCTTCGACGTGTTGCATCCCATGGGCTGGGACGCGTTCGGCCTCCCGGCGGAAAACGCGGCTATCAAGCACAACAGCCACCCGGCTACGTGGACGTACGCCAACATCGAAACTCAGAAGGCCAGCTTCAAGCGCATGGGCTTTTCGTACGACTGGGACCGCACCGTGGTGGCGTGCGATCCTGAGTACTATCGCTGGGGCCAGTGGATTTTCCTCCAAATGTGGAAGAAGGGCCTGGTCGAGCGCCGCAACAGCCCGGTGAACTGGTGCCCGAACTGCGAAACCGTGCTGGCGAACGAGCAGGTGACCGAGGGCGAGTGCTGGCGCTGCCACGGCGCGGTGGAGAAGCGCGACCTGACGCAGTGGTACTTCAAGATTACCGACTACGCGCAGGAGCTCCTCGACGACTTGGATCAGCTGAACGGTTGGCCCGATCGCGTCAAGCAGATGCAGGCGAACTGGATCGGTCGCTCCGAGGGCGCGGAAGTCACGTTCACGCTGTGCGGCGCCGACGGCGAGGCTCCGGCCAGCCCGACCGATGACGATCTGATCACCGTCTTCACCACGCGTCCCGATACGTTGTTCGGCTGCTCGTTCTTCCTGCTGGCCCCTGAGTACAAGGGCCTGATGAGCTTGGTTGAGGGCACGGAATACGAGTCTGCCGTCCGCGAGGTGGTCGAGCAGGCGTCCAAGGTGAGCGCTGTCGAGCGCGCGCAGGGCGATCGCGAGAAGCACGGCGCGTTCACCGGCCGTTACATGGTGAACCCCATCAATGGCGAAAAGGTGCCGGTGTGGGTTGCCGACTACATCGTGAGCGATTACGGCACCGGCGCGGTCATGGCTGTTCCGTGCGGCGATCAGCGCGACTTCGAGTTCGCGCGCAAATACGATCTGCCCATCATTCCCATCATCCTGGGCGAGGACGACCCGCTGTTCGATCAGTTGAACGGGGTACAGGATCGTCGCGTCACCTCGGTCGACTGGGATCATGCCTACGATGCCGAAGGCGTGCTGGTGCAATCCGGCAAGTACACGGGCATGGTGGGCGGCAAGCACAGCCCGGCGGTTGACGCGATCATCGCCGACCTCGAAGCGGCCGGAAAGGGCCGCACGAAGGTCGAGTTCCGCCTGCGCGATTGGCTTATCAGCCGTCAGCGCTATTGGGGCAATCCCATTCCTGCCGTTCACTGCCCGACCTGCGGTTTGGTGCCCGTGCCCGAAGAGGATCTTCCGGTGCGCCTGCCCGAGGACATCGATCTGGCTGCTGGCGAGACGCTGGCTACCCACGAGGGCTTCGTGAACACGACGTGCCCCGTGTGCGGCGGCCCGGCTAAGCGCGAAACCGACACCATGGACACGTTCACGTGCTCGAGCTGGTACTATTTGCGCTACACCGACCCTCATAATGACGAGCTGCCGTTCGATCCTGCGAAGGCGAACCGTTGGATGCAGGTTGATCAGTACATCGGCGGCATCGAGCATGCTATTCTGCACCTCCTGTACAGCCGCTTCTTCACGAAGGTGCTGCGCGATCTGGGGCTGCTGAACGTGGACGAGCCGTTCGCGAACCTGCTGTGCCAGGGCATGGTAAAGGACGAGCACGGTGAGACCATGTCGAAGTCGAAGGGCAACGTGATTGCGCCTGAGGATATGATCGCCGAATACGGAACCGATGCCGTGCGCGCATACATCCTGTTCATGGCTCCGCCTGACAAGGATCTGCTGTGGGACGAAGGCGGCTTGGCTGGCATCTACAAGTTCATGAACCGCGCGTGGCGCATCGTGTGCGACCTGATGGGCACCGCCGATGAAGAAACGCTGTTCCAAGCGGGATCTTCGGAGGACGAGGGCAAGAAGGCTCTTGAGAAGCTGGTACGCGAGCGCCATCGCGTGGTGGGCAAGGTGGCCGATGACTTCGATCGCAACAACTTCAACACGGCGCTTGCCGCCATCATGGAGCTGACGAATGCGGCGAGCGATTACCTGCGCAAGTGCTCCGCGGACGAGCGCGCCGCAAGCGCGTTCTCACAGACGTTCGATCGCGAGGTTGCCGAGGTTATCGTCAAGCTTATGGCTCCGTTTGCCCCGCATTGGGCCGAAGAGCTGTGGCATGACGCACTGGGCAACGAAGGCTCGGTGCACGTGCAGCTGTGGCCTGAGTTTGATCCCGAGCAGGCGAAGGCTGACGAAGTGGAGCTTGCAGTTCAGGTGAACGGCAAGGTGAAGGCGAAGATCACGGTTGCTGCCGATGCCGCCGAAGACGATATCAAGGCCGATGGTTTGGCTGCCGTCGAGGCTGCTTTGGCAGGCAAGGACGTCAAAAAGGTTGTTGTGGTTCCCGGTCGCTTGGTCAACATCGTAGCGAAGTAGGGCGGCAGGCAAGATGGATAATGCGAAAGCGGCTCGGGTATCCGAGCCGCTTTCGTTGAGGGGGGGGGTCGATGAGGCGTTATCCCACGTAGTCGGCGGCGTTGTTTCCCGCTACACGACCAAACGTGTAGATGTCTGCCATGGATGTGGATCCTAGGCGGTTTGCCCCCATCTTGTGGCCGGCCACTTCGCCTGCAGCGAAGAGTCCGGGAATGGGATTGCCGTTCGCGTCGAGCACCTCGGCGTTCGCGTTGATGTGCAGGCCTCCCATGGTGTAATGCACGGCCGGCTTGTACGCCATGATGTAGTAGGGCGGCGTATCGATCTTATGCATGGTTCCGCGGTAGGCGAAATCGGGATCGGATCCTGCGTTTACGTAACTGTTCCATTGCTCGATTGTCTTTGCGAGCGCGGCGGCATCGATGCCGAAAGGTTCGCAGGCTTCTTCAAGCGTATCTGCTTTCGTACAAAGATTCCGTGAAACGAGGTTTTCAAATTCGTCTGCATGGATGTCGACCACTTTAGTCTCGTCTGCAGCCGCCTGATCCCAGATTTCGTAAGCGCGTTCGTCGGTCTGTTTGAGAATGGCTTTGGACAAAACGTCTCGTCGGCCAAGTTCTTCGACGAAGCGTTTTCCTTCCTTGTTAAACATGACCGTGCGTTCGTCCAGGCGCATGTCGTCCAAATACAGCAGCGCTCCGGTGTTTACATCGCAGATGGGATAGGTTTGGATGAGTTCCATATCTACGAGCTCGGCACCGATAGCGGATGCCATGGTAAGTCCGTCTCCCTGCGCTCCTACCGAATCGGTTGAATTGAATTGCTTCCCAAACTCAGGATTTGCCTGCTCGCGCATTTCGACGTTTGCGCCAAACCCGCCGCATGCCAGTACGACGGCTTTACATTCGAAGGAGTATTCGTTACCGGTGACGGTATTCGTTGCCTTGATGCCGCCAATGCCTCCATTCGCATCTTGCACGAGCGCGGTTGCTTTCGTGTTGTCGATGAGCGTGATGTTATCGATTGACTGGGCCCGGGCGGTCAACTTGGTCGTCATGGCGTTGCCTATGTGTCCCGAAGGAATGATGGAACGCTTGACCGAGTGGCCGCCGAAGAACAGAAGGTTGTGCTCCCAAGATATTCCTCCTTCGTAAGTGAGCCATTGCGCTGCGTCGTACACGCCGTTTGCGATGACGTTCACTAGGGCAGGGTCGCCGCGGTGGTCCCCGCCTTCTAGCATGTCATTCGCCAGCTGTTCGGAGCTGTCGCTTAATCCTGAGTTTTGCTGGATCCAATTGCCGGGCACGGCCATCTCTCCTCCGGACAATGCGGTGGAGCCCCCGAATACTCCTAGCTTCTCCATGAGCAGTACCTTCTGGCCCTTGTTGGCCGCGCTAATGGCGGCAGTAAATCCTGCGCCGCCTGTACCCACGACTACAATATCAAACGCTGTGGGTATATCGCTCTCTGGCTGTTGCACGGCTCTGTCGCGTTTCTTCCATTCGGATGACTTCTCTCCTGCCTTGTCAAGTGCTTCAGCAACGGCGGTGAGGTACGCCATGCTGGATAGCGAGGCGCCCGTCACGACGTCAACGTTCAACGTTTGATTGTCGACGATGAGCTTGCCCAGCTTTTTCATGCACACATCGCCCAATCCTGCGGACTCGCGAGAATCTAATACATCAATACGTTCGATAGCGCCATCTTTCGAGACAACCTCGATCTGTATGGCGCCGTGCTTTCCCATGCCGCTGCCGACGGTTGCGATGCTTGCGTCGGCGGACCGCTCTTTCGCGGCGCTTCCTGATGACGTGCATCCGCCCAATGTCAACGCGCCTCCTGCCGTCGCTAACGCAGCACCCGTAAGAAACTGTCTACGTGAAAGTCCTGCCATCTTGTTCATCCTCCTTGTTGTATCCGGTCCCGCCTCCCATGGTGCGCCACCTTTTTTGGTCGCGCTGTTCGGGACGACGAGAACATAGCACCGCAGTACCGCATCGGATGGACGCCGAAGGGGTTCAATGTGTAACCCAGCCTTGGTTTAAATAGGTAACCCTAGGCAAAACGCTCGGTGCATCATGCTTTTTCAGGGTAAGATGAAAACCCGAAATTGCAGGAAGGGGAGGTTCTGCATGAAGGAGTTGTGCGGTTGTTGGAAGAATGTGTTTACGCGCATCGGGACTATGCCCGTTGCGTTTCTCGGTATTGGATTGTACCGTGCGTGGCTTGCAACTTTTTTTCGGTACGATGCATTTCCGACCGTCGACTTTTTTGATTATGCGTTGTTCGAGGGAGCCATAGGCGTTGCGTCGTTTGCAGTTGTTTTTCTTGCGCGTCGCGTTACTCCTCTCTGGTCGAACCGGGTGGCGGTGGGCCTGGTTGCCTTCGGCATGGTGGGCGGGTCGGCGCTGTGCGCCATTGCATGCTTCTGGGTGCAGATTGCGGCGCTCAAGTATCTTGGGCTTATGTTGGCGGGCGCGGGGCTTGGGCTGCTCATTCTCATGTGGACGGAGTTTTTTGGATCACTTAATCCTATGCGTGTTGCTGCCTATTATGCCGCGGCTATTTTTTTGGGAGAGGTGTTAAAGTGGCTGTTTAGTGGACTTGAACCTGCATATATCGTCGTATTCTCTTTAACTCTTCCGCTCGTTTCCCTTGATTGGGTGCGCCGTTCTATGAAGCATTTACCAGAAATCGACCTGCCTAAACCTATGGGTAAAGCAGGGATTTCCGAAATTCCCTGGAAACCGATTGCTCTCATGGGGATATGCACGTTTGCGACAGGGTTTGGGGTTCTTCCTGATCAGCCCTTGGCGGCAGGAAATACTGTGGGTACGATGTCGGTTGCGGCGTTTGTGTTTTTTGGCGTCCTTTCATCGTCGAGGTGGTTTAATTTCGACATCATATACCAACTGGCGTTTCCTCTCATGATCGTGGGGCTTCTGCTCATTGCTCCGCAATTCTCGCTTGATTCGAAAACAGTAGCGGGTTGCTACGATGCAGGTTATACCATGCTGTCCATTTTCATTATGATTGTCTTGAGCAACATCACGTACCGATTCGATATTGCAGCTGCTTGGTTGAATGGTATTGAACGTGGTATTCGCTATCTGGTGGAAGCAGGGGGCTGGAGTTTGTTTGCGGTCACTTCTTTCTATTTGTCAAAAGATACTGTAACGGCAATCCATCTAGGAATCGTAGCGGTTGTGGCGCTGGCGTTCACGGTGCTGTTTTTTACGGAAAAACGGCTATCTGCCAAGTGGGGCATCAATTTGAAACAAACCTCCGACGGCGATGACGTGTTCTCGCCGGGATTGCTTGCTATGCGCGTGTCCGATTTGTCGCGCGAGCATAATTTGAGCCCGCGTGAGGAAGAGGTGTTGCAGTTGCTCGCGCGCAAAGGAACTTCAGCGCAGATCGAGGAAAACTTGTTCGTAGCACGCGGTACGGTGAAAGCGCATACGAGTCGCATTTATCGCAAACTCGGAGTCCACAGCCGGGACGAGCTTTATGAGCTGCTGGGCATTGGGGATTGACGAATACGGAAACGCATAGCAAGGGGGGCGGCTTGATGGGCGCGTTGTTCGAAAAGCTGGAGATAGGAGCGCTGCAAGCGCGGAATAGGTTCGTGCGCGCGGCAACTTACGAAGGATTGGCTACCGACGATGGGCACATGACCCCAGAGCTCCGAGCTGTTTACGAGGAGCTTGCCAGCGGCGAGGTGGGCACGATCATCGTGGGCTACGCGTACGTCACGCGCGACGAGCAGCCGAACCCGCGCATGCTTGGCATCTATGACGACTCGTTCGTTCCCGCGTACCGTGCGTTCGTTGACGATTTGCACGCTCGCGGCGCGCGCGTTGTTTCGCAGATCGTGTACGGCGGCTCGGCTACCAGGCTCGATCCGCCCAGCGCGCGAATCCTCGGGCCGTCTTCCGTTGCCAATCCGAAGACCGGCATCGTTCCCGTGGAGGCGACGAGCGCCGACCTGCAAGCGCTTGCGCGCGCGTTCGCGGGCGCGGCTGAACGTGCCCAGGCCGCAGGGTTCGACGGTGTGGAGCTGCATGCGGCGCACGGCTACGTGCTCAGCCAGTTTCTAAGCCCGCTGTTCAACAAGCGCACAGACGGGTACGGCGGCTCCCTTGAGCATCGTGCCCGCTTCCTAGCTGAGGTTGTCGATGCCGTCCGCGATCGAGTGGGCAAGGCGTTTCCGCTGATCGTGAAGCTGAACAGTTCCGACGGTGTGGAGGGCGGCTTGACCGAAAGCGAAAGCGCAGAAGTGGCGAAGCTGCTTGAGGCGCATGGCGTGTCGGCTATCGACGTAAGCGGAAATTGGCGCTCCTGCCGGGTGAAAGACTATGCGGGCGAGCCGTTCTTCGCTTCCTACGCGCAGCGTCTTGCACGTGAGCTCGACATACCTGTGATCTTGACGGGCGGCAACCGCAGCTTTGCTGCGATGGAACGCCTTGCAACGGAAGGCGGCATCGCGGGCTTCGGCTTGTGTCGCCCGCTTATTTGCGAGCCGCACCTTGTGCGACGCTGGAGCGCCGACCCGAATGCCGCGCCGCGTTGCGTATCGTGCAACGGATGCAGTTCCTCGCCCGGCCATCGCTGCATAGTGCCGTAGGTGTTTCGCATCGGCGCTTTCCGGCTGCTTTGACTCGCAGTTTGCGTGGATTCCCCCTTGAGTTTCGATGGCAACGCCGATGTTGCAGCGCACGGGCACCCCTCGTTTGCTATCATCGACGCCTATGGCAAAGGCGAAGAAACATGGATGGGTAAAGGCGATGCTGGGTGCAGTGCTCGGATGCGTGCTTGCGGTTGGGGCGGTGTTCGCGATAACGAACGTCGTGACCGTGGTCACGGCGAAAGGGAGCATCGTAGACTCGCAGGAGGCGATTGGCTACGATGCCGACGCCATAGTGGTGCTGGGCGCATCCGTGTTCGCGGACGGAACGCCGTCGAGCATTTTGCAGGACCGGCTTGACGACGGTATCGCTTTGTACCGATCCGGCGTTGCTCCGAAGCTGATCATGAGCGGGGACAATAGCACGATCGCGTACAACGAAGTCAAGGCCATGAAAGACTATGCCGTTTCCCAGGGGGTTCCTAGCGAAGACGTGTTCTGTGATCACGCCGGGTTCTCTACATACGAGAGCATGTACCGCGCCAAGCACGTGTTCGGCGCGCAGCGCATCGTGGTGGCCACGCAGACCTACCATCTGTATCGAGCGCTCTATGCGGCGCATGGCCTGGGGCTTGAGGCTATTGGAGTTCCGAGCGACTATCGCACGTACGCGAAGCAGACCCAATACGATCTGCGTGAAATACCTGCGCGCACGAAGGATTTTTTCAAGACGCTGTTCGAGGTCCCGTCGACGTTCGTGGGCGATCCCATCAGCTTGGACCAATCGGGCGACGTGACCGAAGGCTACTGAGTCGATTCTCCGAACGGGAGAGGGCGATCCTGCTATTCGGGCCGACGCAGCGGTTCCCCGAATGCGGTGGCTCGCGTTCTTAAAAGCTCCAACAGCAGGGTGCAAGCTTCGCACTGCACGGCATCGAGCACGGGAATCCCTGCTGCGCGTTCGAGTTCCGGAGCCAATCCTATGGTAGCGAACCCGGTGCATGCCAACGCGATCGCCTGAGCTCCTTGCGCGGAGAGGCTTTCGACGGATTTCAGAGCGCTTGCTCGCCCTTCGGGAGTTTGCAGGTCAAGGGTGCTCTTCACTCCGGCGGGTACGACGTTTGCCAGCAGCTGCGGTCCCAGGATGCGGTCGAACGCTGGCGGAGCTTCGGGTGTGATGCCCAGAACGCCGACCGGTCCGTTGAAGCGCGCGGCGGCGGAAGCGGTGCTTTCGCCTGCGCCGACAACCGGGATGCGCACGGCTGCGCGCGCTTCGAGAACCCCGGGATCGTCCGCGCAGCTCACGATAATTCCGTCGACGCCCGCCTGCTCGAGTTCCTGGGCCAGGGCCGCCACTTTGGGCGCAGCTGCGCGTTTGGTGCCCGCGTCGTGCACTCCTTCGGGCTGGTCGGGGATGCAGCGCGACAGCGTTTTCACGCCGGGGATCCACTGTTCGATCAGTTGCCCGTGCGCGTCCACCTGGGCTTGCTCCTGCGTGATCACGCGAATGATGCCCATGGTGTACGCAGGACTCATATCGACCTCTTTCTTGCGGGGATCTGTTGTCATTCGTACCGATCGATCAAGTCGATCAGCTCCTGCTTGGAGTGTAGCGCAGTTTTTTCCAGAATGCGCCGCGTGTGCGTGCGGATGGTGCTTTCGGATACGAACAAGGCATCCGCGATGACCTTCGCCGATCGTCCGCGCGCCAGATACGGAAGCACTTCCGCTTCGCGGCGCGTCAGGCCGTAGTACTCGGCTATCTGGTCGTAGACGCGCTCGCTGGCCGACTCCGCCTCCGCCTCGCTCATGGATCCTGCTCCGGTGGCGGCGGGCTTCGCAGCAGGCTGTTCAGGCGCTTCCGAAGCCATGCGATTTGCGCTTTGGGTGGACGCTTCCGCAGCGTTGACCTGCGGCGCTGGCATTGCGGTGGCAATCTGGCCCGTGAGCGTTGCGGACGCGTCGCCGATGTTTGCGGAAGTATTCTTCTCCTGTCGAGCGTCTGTTTCCTGGAAGAAGAACGAGAATCGATGGCGCGTACTTTGAAGCACCAAGAGCATGGCGAGCACGTACACAGCGCCCACCGAGATACCCACGATCAACATGGACGGTCTTTCCGGGATGAGCATGATCACGTACCCGATGCCAATGCCTACAAGTCGTGCGATGATGGACAGCGCTCGCACGATGCCGCCGATCACGAAACCCGACACTGCGAAGTCGTAGGCGGTCGAAACCACCATGTACCATATAATGACGTCGAACATGCCGTAGCCGGTGCTCATGATGACGTTGAGCATGACTGGGTTCGACTCCCAGAACAGCGGCATGATGGCGAACAAAACGACGATACCGGGCACGATCACGCGAAACGCGAAGGAAAGATCGATGCGCTTTCGCGCCAGCAGCACGAGCGCAATCAGCCCTGCAGCTGCGATGATATTGGCGATCAAGGGTAGCCGGTGCGCGTCGTCCGCCGACCCAACCGAAACGACCGTCATCTGCCAGACGAAGCCGAACAGGCACGAAAGAACCAAGCTGGATACGATCAGGCTCACCAGCGATCCGAGCGCGGTGCGGTACCGATCCGAATTGACGTTGCTGGCGTAGCGCCCTTCGGGAACCTCTTGCTTGCATCGCGCAAGGCAAAGCTGGGAAAGAACGGGCAGGGGAGCTATAAGCAGGAGCGCGGGGACGCCTCCGTGATCCGAGCAGATCGAGATCACGACGAACAGCGAAGCCGTTAGCAGCAGCACGACGGGGATGTAAAACGACGTGCGCGAGGGGTGCATGCGTCCCAGGTACTCCGCCCAGCTTCCCCAGTAGTAGCCGTACCCGGCGCCCGCAAGCACGGCGCCCGTGACGATAGGGGCGGCAAGAGCCGATTCCGGTAGCAATCCCATGCTAGCTAGAGGACCCGATCCCGACAGCAGCACAAGCCCGATAACGATGAGCGCGGTGAACGCCCCCGGCTTCAAGCGGTCGTAAAACGCAGGGTTTCGCTCGATGCGCGAGGCGATCAGAAACAGCGTTGTCATGTTCGCTACGAACGAGACGATGACGATAAGCGTTTGGCACGACGTGTTGTCGGCAGGCCCCTCCAGAAGAAGAGAACTGCGAAACGTCAGCATGCTGCACGCCCAAAAGAATGCGAGTCCCACGTGATGCGGCCGCAGCGTTTTCCAGATCATGCGCATGCTTCGCCGATCTGCATTGATACGCGAGTTTCCAACCATGAATCGATGCCCCCCGATAGCGTTCCGCCTCGTTGCGGTTGTAGCTGTACACCGTGATTGCCTACGTGTTCTATTGCTTGTCACACTATAGTTTACCAGCCAAAACGCAGAATCATCAGAAACTGATGATATGTAAGCAAGCTGCTGGATTTAGCCTTTTTCGCGACGAGAAAGGACGCTAGTGAATTCCCAAGAGCAATCCAACAAGGCGCTCATGCACGCTTGCGCCGAGGCCGCTTTGCTGTTCACGAGAATGGGTGAAGACGGGTTCACCGCTGCAAGCGAGCGACGTGCATGGGAGGGCATGGCGGCGTGCGCGGGCGTGGTTATCGAAGCGCCTTCGGCCGATGCGCGCCATGCGGTTGAAAGCGAGCTGCTTGTGCCGGGGCTGCCCCTGGCCGCTATGCCGGTGGAATCGCTTTACAAGCCGTGGCGGGCGCCCGACGGAACCGTGCGTGCGTCGCGCGGACTGTACGGCGGCGAAACGGCGGGTCACGCGCAAGCGTTGTTCGATGCGTGCGGTTTGGAGATTCCGCAGGAGTTCTCGGCGATGCCGGACCACCTGTCGTTGCTCTTGGAGCTGCTGGCGCTTTTTCTCGAGGTTGGCAACGATCAGGCTGCGGACAACCTGATCCGGGATCACTTCGATTGGCTGGGCGAGTACGATGCCGCTTTGCGCGACCGTGCAGAGCGCGCCGCCGACGCCCCCGCTTTCGACGAAGCCAAGCGCCGCGCCCTTGCGGAGGGGATCGCCTTTCTGCGGACGCTGACGACGGCGGTCGATAAAGCGGTGCATGCTCGGCTTGCGTAGCCGCTTCGATTCTGGGGCCAACAGGGAGGAGGCTGCGGGCTTGCTCGCGGCGAAGACGAGATGGTAGGAGGAGAAATGTTCGATTCAACGGTTTCGCGCAGAACGTTTCTAAAGGGATCGGCCGCCGCCGCATCGGTTGCAGCGGTCGGGTCTCTTTCGCTGGGCGCTTGGAGCGCCGAGCGCGCGAATGCGGCCGGGGGCGAGCGGGGCACGGCGCCTTCGCTGTGCAACGGATGCTCGAGCAAGTGCGGCCTGATGGCAACCACGCTGGGCGGGACGCTGTTCACGCTGAGCGGCATCGAGCAGCATCCGTATTCCAAGGGCAAGCTGTGCGCTCGCGGGCATGGCTTCGCGCAGATGGCGTACAACGAGGAGCGCGTGACGCAGCCGCTGCGGCGTACGGAAAGCGGTGAATTCGAGCCCATCGATTGGGACACCGCGTTCAGGGAGATCGGCGAAAAAGTAAAGGCAATCGTGGCTGCGAACGGCCCCGAGTCGCTTGCGCTCGTTCACGATCCGCGCCCGTCGGGCAAGTATTACACGAAGCGCTTCATGAACGCTCTGGGATCGGCGAACGTCTACACGCATGCGGCGGCGTGCAACCTGTCCAAAGAAGCCGGCTTGACCGAAACGATCGGCGCGTCGAACTATTCGGTTGACTTCGGATCGTGCAAGATGGTTCTGTTCATAGGCCGCAGCTACGGCGACGGCATTCGTCCGTCCCATGCTATGAGCTTGGCGGATGCTGCCGAGGCCGGCACGCGCGTGGTCATCGTAGATCCGCGCCTGAACAACGCGGGCATCTTCGCCAGCGACTGGGTGCCCGTCAACCCCGGCACCGACCTGGCGCTGCTCATGGGCATCTGCAACGTGCTCATCGAGGAAGACCTGTACGATCATGATTTCATCGAGCAGCATACGGTGGGCTTCGAGGAATTCGCCGCGCAGGCGAAGGAGTACACGCCCGAATGGGCCGAGAAGATCTGCGACGTGCCCGCCGATCGCATTCGCGAACTGGCGCAGGCTCTTGCGAAGGCGGCCCCGGCTGCCGCGGTGGAGGCCAGCTGGCGCGCTGCGTTCGGTTGCGCGTACAAGAACTCTTTCGACACGGCACGCGCGGTGACTGCGGTGAACGCGCTTCTGGGCAGCTGGGGCGCGAAGGGCGGTGCGCTCATCACCTCCTCGCCGAAGGCCGGCAAGATAGCTGACGAGCGTTTCGCCGAGCCGCCGAAGCCCGAAGCGAAGCGCATCGGCGACAAGGAGTACGGTGCGGTTAGCAGCTCCGGCTCGAACATCGCCGCGCTTGAGGCTGCGCTGGACGGCCGCGTCAAGGGCATGTTCTTCTACAACTCCAACGCGGCGAAGGGCTATGCGCAGCCCAAGGTGTGGTCCGAGGCGTTCGATAAGCTTGACCTGGTGGTTTCCATTGACGTGCAGATGTCTGAGACGGCTATGCAGGCCGATTACGTGCTGCCGGAGTGCACGTACCTGGAGCGCATGGAGGCGCCGGATTACATTGGCGGCAAGAAGCAGTTCGTGGCTTTGCGCGCCCAGGTGATCGATCGCCTGCATCCCGAAACCAAGCCCTGCGACGAGATTTTCGCCGGCCTGGCTCAGGCGTGCGGCGTGGGTCAGTACTTCGACTTCACGGTTGAGGAGCTGGCGAAGGCCGAGCTTGACACGCTGGGCGTGAGCTTCGACGAGCTTAAAGAAAAGGGCATCGTGGACGTGACGTCCAAGAAGTTCGAATACGGTGTGCCGAAGTTCAAGACGCCGACGGAAAAGTACCAGTTCGTCAGCGAGAAGGCGGGCAACGCGGGCTTGAACCCGGTAATCGGCTACGTGGAGCGCCTGGTCATGCCGCAGGGCGATCAGCTGCACTTCATCGGCGGCAAGCAGTCCATCCACTCGCACACCATGACGCAGAACGTGGAGTCCCTGAACGCCATTTCGCGCGAATACAACCTTGAGCGCGTGTGGATGAGCGCGAAGGACGCGGCCGATCGCGGCATCGCTGACGGCGACTTGGTGGAAGTGTCGTCCAGCGAGCATACCGGCCAGGTGCGCGCGAAGGTCACGGAGCGTCTCAAGCCCGGCGTGCTGTACCTGCCCACGCACTACGGCGGAACGTCGCCGTACCAGACGCGCGCGTACGAGTACGGCATCAGCATGACGGAGTTCGTGCCGTTCCACGGCGGCGAGCCGGGCGTCGGCTCGACCATGAGCCAGGAAGTGGCGGTCACGGTGAAGAAGGTGGAGGCGTAAGATGGCTCGTTACGGAATGCTCATCAACACGAAGAAATGCGTGGGATGCTACGCGTGCCGCGTGGCGTGCCAGATGATCAATGGCCTGGATCCTGACAAGGCGTTCATCCATTACGAAGAGCTGGAAACGGGGGCGTATCCCAACGTGTACGCCGAAAACGTGCCCGTGCAGTGCATGCACTGCGAGGACGCTCCGTGCCAGTCGGTGTGCCCGACGGGCGCCACGTATACTACCGATTCGGGCGTGGTGCTGGTTGAAGAGGGGAAATGCATCGGCTGCAAGTACTGCATGGCCGCGTGCCCCTACGGCGTTCGCGTGCAGCTGCACTCGGGCGTGGTGGAGAAGTGCCGTTTCTGCTGGTACGAGGGCGAGCCGGGCAACCCGCCGGCGTGCGTGGGCACGTGCATCACGAACGCTCGCATCTTCGGCGACCTGGACGATCCCAACAGCGAGATCAACCAGGCTATCGCGCGCTACAACGCTCAGCCTCTTGCGAGCGACCTGACCGAATCCAAGATCTTCTACGTGAGGTGATGAACAATGGTATGGGGACCCCTTATCGCTTGGTACCTGTTCCTGGCGGGCGCGTCGGCCGGCGCGTTTCTAACGGCTGCTTTCGTGGAGGCGAAGTATCCTGACAGCACGAAGATGCGCATCGCCGGACGTATCATCGCGCCTATCTTTCTGGGCATCGGCCTGATCATGCTCATGATTGACGCCGAGGCCGGGCTGCACAACCCGTTGCGGTTCGTGTACTTGGTCATGAACCCCGGATCGGTGATGACTTTGGGCGTGTACTTCATCTGCGTGTTCATGCCGGTTGCCTTGGCGGCGGCGCTGCTGGAAGTGCTCAAGAAGCCCGTGCCGAAGTGGCTCACCTGGATCGGCGTGGTGGCGGCGTTCGCCGTGGCGGCCTATACCGGCTTCCTCTTGGGCGTGGTGAAGGCGTATCCGCTGTGGAACAACGCCGTGCTGCCCATCCTGTTCGTGGTGTCGGCGCTGTCGGCCGGTTTGGCTGCCACCAGCTTCGTGGGACTGATCGTCGACCGCGAGCGTTTCGAACAGATGTGGCTGGTCAAGAAGTCGCACGTCATCTTGTCGGCTATCGAGCTGGTGGTGCTGTTCACCATGCTGGTGATCGTGTCCGCCGGAAGCTACGAGGGCGCGGCGTCCGTTCAGATGCTGCTGACTGGGCAGTATGCCGTGCCGTTCTGGATCGGCATCGTCCTGTTCGGCTTGGTACTGCCCTTCGCGATCGAAGGCTATCCGGTGTTCATCACCAAGCGCGTCGAAACCTCGATGACCTCTATGGTGGTGAGCGTCATCGGCGAGGCGGGCGTGCTGGTGGGCGGCTTCCTGTTGCGCCTTTTGGTCGTGATGGCCGCGCTGCCGGTGGCGTACCTGTAGCGCACCGCCGCGCGATCGCTGCTGCAAGCCCCTCCTTGAAGGACGTCGCCTTTTCCGGGCGGCGTCCTTTTTCGGTTGCGACGTGCTTTTCAAGGCTGGGTTGGGGCACGGTGGCGAAGCTCCGAAGCCTCGGATTCTTCGTTTCGCGCGTTAGCGGTACGTTTCTATAAGGTCGATGATCTGCTGCTTCGAGTGCAGCTCGGTCTTTTCCAGAATGCGTCGCGTATGGGTGCGAATGGTGTTCTCCGACACGAACAGCGCTTCGGCGATGACCTTGGCCGATCGTCCGCGTGCCAAGTAGGGAAGCACTTCCGATTCGCGACGGGTCAAGCTGAAGTCCTCGGCGATCATGTCGTAGATAGCCTGGTCTGAACTCGGCGAATTTGGCGCAGGAGAAGCTTGAAGTCCTGGCGTTTCGGGCCGTGCGTGCGGCGGCGCGGTTTGCGGCTTCGACGCGTCGGCGGCGGACTCGATGCGCTTTGCAGGGCTTCCCGCCGTCGTCGCACCCTCGGACTTTTTGCGCGCGACGTAGAAAAGGCCCAGCATAGCCAGCACGTATACGCCTCCGGTGGACACGCCGACGATGAGCATGGAGGGAGTGCCGGGAATGAGCATGAGCAGATACCCGATGCCGATGCCCACCAGTCGCGCAAGGATGGACAGCGCCCGTACGATGCCGCCCACCACGAATCCCGACACAGCGTAATCGTAGGCGGTCGAAGCCACCATGTACCAGATGATGACGTCGAACACGCCATAGCTTGCGCTCATCACAACGTTAAGAACCACCGGGTTCGTCTCCCAGAAAAACGGCATAACGGCGAACAGGACCACGATGATGGGAACGATCACGCGGTACGCCAGCGCCAGATCCATTCGCTTGTTCGCGTAGAGCACCAAGCCGATGAGCCCGACCGCCACCGCAAGATCTGCGACGAGCGGGATCTGATGGGCTTCGTTGACCGAGCCGACCGACAGCACGGTCATTTCCCATACGAACCCGAACAGCAGCGACAATACCAAGCTTGCCACGATAAGCGTTACCAGCGAGCCGAGCGCGGAAAGGTACCGCTTGGACGTTGTGGCGCTTGCATGGCCTCCGTCAGGGGCTTCGTCGCGGCAGCGGTGCAGGCACGCCAGCGACAAAACAGGCAGCGGGACCATGAGCGCAAGAGGCGGCATGCCGGCAAGTTCGGCGGCAAACGAGATTGCCAGGAACAGCGCTGCGCTCACCAGAAACGCCGCCGGGATGTAAAACGAGGTTCGTGACGGGTGCATGCGTCCCAGGCATTCCGCCCAGCTTCCCCAGTAGTATCCGTAGCCGATGCCGGTCAGCGCGCCGCCGCCTGCGAGCAGCACGATCATCGCTCCTTCGTTTTCCGTGCGCCCCGCGCTTGCAAGGGCGACGATGCCCGCTATGATGCATGCGCAGAACAGCTTCCCGGGAAGCCGGTCGATAACGGAGGGGTTGCGTTCCATGAAGGCGGCCATGGCGAAGAGCGTGGTCATGTTCGCTACGAACGAAACCAGCACGACAAACGTTTCGTACCCGGGCGTGTTCGCCGGGCCCGCAAGCAGAATGGAGCTGCGGAACGTGAGCATGCTGCATGCCCAGAAAAACGCCAGCCCGACATGGCGAAGCCTCAGCGTTTTCCATACCATGCGCATGCTGCGCCGCCCGCGTGTGGCGATCAGCGGATCGCTCAAAAGCTTACCTCCTTGCAGTGACGCGCTTCGACGAGCGTGCGCCCTTGGTTGTAATTTCCTAATAATGGCTTATCTACCAGGCAAAATGTCTAAATCACCAAAAACTGATTACCTGCCGAGTTTTCCAGATGCCTACGATTGTCCCGACGAGAGAGGACGAGATCATGCGGGCGGAACTGGCTTTGGCACGTACATTATCACTTATTGCACCTCTGTTCACATGTTTAAGTGAAGAGGAATACGCACAGGTTCTGCAAAGCGGTGCGGGGGAGTGCGCGCGAAGCGCCGCGCGCAGCTTGGCTCGGTCGGCCGAGGAGGCCGATTCGTGGGAGCGAGCGCTGTCGGCTCCGTTCGACTGGCCCGACCGCGCCGCGTTTCAGCGTAACGTGCTCGCATCCGGGATGCCGCTTGCGGCGCTGCCCGTGGAGTCTTTGTACAAGCCGTGGTCCCAAGAGCCGGGCAACGGCTATGGGGCATCGCGCGGTTTGTTCCTGGGGGATTCCGCCCGGCATATTCAGGCCGTGTACCGCTCGCTCGAGATCGACGTTCCCGCGCGGTTCGCGGCTGCTCCTGATCATCTTTCGCTGCTGCTGGACCTGCTTGCTTTGTACGCGCAGTGCGAAAACCGCGTTGCTGCGCGCGATCTTGTTGCCGACCACTTCGATTGGCTTGGGAGCTACGACAAGGCTCTTTCCCGTCGGGCTGAAGAAGCGCCGTTGCTGTTCGGCTCCGATGCTCATGCTCATGCCGATGCGCTTGACGCGGTGCTGCGCGGCATCGCGCAGGTGCGAGCGCTGCTCGGCGTGACGCAGCACTTGGCAAACGAGGTTGTCGCGCGATCAGGTCAGCCTGTGCTGGCGTGAGGGCTCTTCCGGCAGTTCGACGCATGCGCGCGTCGAACCGTTCCAAGTGATCATCCGCTGCGTGCAGCGGTGTTCAAGGGTTCAAGGCGTTTCGACGCCGATAGACGAGCGAAGACGAGATTTGACAACAGGGAAAGGAAGAGGCGGAATGTTCATTTCGGATGTTTCAAGGCGAACGTTTCTGAAGGGAACCGCGGCGACGGCGGCCCTTGCAGCAGCGGGTTCGCTTTCGGTGGGCGCTTGGCGCGCTCAAGCTGCCGAAGCCGGCGGACAAACAGGCAGGGCGGTGGAGGCTCCGTCGTTGTGTAACGGGTGCTCGAGCAAATGCGGGCTGGTTGCCACAACGGTTGACGGGCGGTTGTGGACGCTGCGCGGCAACGAAATCCACCCGTACGCCCAAGGCCGCATCTGCGCCCGCGCCCATGGCTTGGCTCAGTTGGCGTATTCCGACGAGCGCGTGACCCAGCCGCTGCGCCGCAAGGAGGATGGCTCGTTCGAGCCCATCGACTGGGACACTGCGTTTGCCGAGATTGGGCAGAAGGTGAAGGACGTCATCGCTCAAAGCGGACCGGAGTCGTTGGCCATCATCCAGGATCCGCGCCCGTCGGGCAAGCAGTACTCCAAGCGCTTCATGCATGCGCTGGGCTCGCCGAACGTGTACGCGCATTCCTCGTCATGCAACCTGTCGAAGGAAAGCGCCTACCAGCTGACCATCGGAGCTACGGGTTTCTCGAACGATTTCGCCAATGCGAAGATGGTCATGTTCATCGGCCGCAGCTACGGCGACGGCATCCGCCCGTCGTCGGTGCATAGCTTGGCCGATGCCGCCGAGCACGGAACGCGCGTGGTCGTGGTGGACCCGCGCCTGAACAACTCCGGCATTTTCGCGAGCGACTGGGTTCCCATCAACCCCGGAACCGATCTGGCGCTGCTCATGGCCATGGCGAACGTGCTTATCGAGGAAGACCTGTACGACCATGACTTCGTCGAGCAGTACACCTACGGTTTTGACGAGTTCGCCGCGCAGGCCAAAGGGTACACGCCGGCCTGGGCGCAGGAAATAACCGACGTGTCGGCCGAGCGCATCAAGGAGCTGGCCCGTGCTATGGCCGCCGCCGCGCCCGCTGCGTCTATCGAGTCTGGATGGCGCTCGGTTATCGGCTGCTCGTACAAGAACTCGCTCGAAACGGCGCGTGCCATCACGGCGATCAACGCCCTGCTGGGCAGCTGGGGCGCGAAGGGCGGCGCGCTGATCACGTCCTCGCCCAAGGTTGGCGCCCTTGCTGACGCTCGTTTCGCCGAGCCGCCGAAGCCCGAGGCGAAGCGCATCGGCGACAAGGAGTATCCGCTGGTGCTTTCAAGTGCGGGAACGAACGTGGCTGCATTGCAGGCAGCGCTTGACGGACGACTGAAGGGCCTGTTCTTCTACAACTCCAACGCGGCGAAGGGCTACGCGCAGCCGAAGGCGTGGACCGAGGCGCTGAGCAAGACCGATCTTGTGGTGACCATCGACGTGCAGATGTCCGAAACGGCGCTCCAGTCCGATTACGTGCTGCCCGAGGTGACGTATCTCGAGCGGTTGGAGCTGCCCGAGTTCGTGGGCGGCAAGAAGCACTTCGTGGGCATGCGCACGGTGGTCTTGGACCGGATTCATCCGGAAACGAAGACGTGCGACGAGATATTCAACGGCTTGGCGCAGGCATGCGGCGTAGGGCAATTCTTCCAATTCACGGCCGAAGACTGGGCTGCTGCGCAGCTGGCGACGGTGGGCGTCGACATCGAGGATTTGAAGCGCGAGGGCGTGATGGAGCTTCCCGCCGCCCCCTTCGAGTACGGTCCTCCGAAGTTCAAGACGGCATCGGGCAAGTTCGAGTTCAAGACGGACAAGTTCGCCGAAGCAGGGCTCAACCCGGTGATCGGCTGGATTCCGCGCAAGGTGGCGTTCAAGGAAGGGGAGTTCGCCATCGTCGGCGGCAAGCAGGGCATTCACTCCCACACCATGACGCAGAACATCGAAGCGCTGCATGCCATTTCGCGCGAGTACCACATGGAGCGGCTGTGGATGTCGGCCAAGGACGCTCAGGACATAGGCGTTGAAACCGGCGATACGGTCGAGGTGTCGTCAAGCGAGCACACCGGCCAGGTGGAAGTTCGCGTGACGCAGCGCCTCAAGCCGGGCGTGGTGTTCCTGCCCACGCATTACGGCGGGGATTCCCCTGCTCAAACGCGCGCGTATCAGTACGGCATCAGTCTGACCGATTTTATTCCGCTTGATGCGGAACCGGGCGTGGGCTCGATGATGAGCCAGGAAGTGGCCGTTACGGTGAAGAAGGCGGGGGCGTAACATGACACGGTACGGAATGCTCATCAACACGAAGAAGTGCGTGGGATGCTCGGCGTGCCGCGTGGCGTGCCAGATGAAGAACCATCTCGAGCCGACGGAGTCGTTCATCAAATATCACGAGATCGAAACGGGGGAGTACCCCAACGTGTACAACGAAGTTGTGCCCACCCAGTGCATGCATTGCGAGGACGCGCCGTGCGCGGCGGTTTGCCCGACGCATGCCACCTACATCACTGATTCCGGCGTGGTGCTGGTGGATGCGGAAAAGTGCATCGGCTGCAAGTACTGCATGGCCGCGTGCCCTTACGGCGCGCGCATCGTGCAGGAGTCAACTGGCGTGGTGGAGAAGTGCCGCTTCTGCTGGGACGGCCAGAATCCGGGCAACCCGCCTGCGTGCGTGGGAACCTGCATTTCGGGCGCGCGCATCTTCGGCGACCTGGATGATCCCAACAGCGAGATCAACCAGGCTATCGCGCACTACCATGCGCAGCCGCTCGCTGACAATCTGACCGTTTCGAAAATCTATTACGTGAGGTGATGAAGCCATGGTTTGGGGACCTATGATCGCGTGGTACCTGTTTTTGGCCGGCGCGTCGGCGGGCGCGTTTCTAACGGCCGCGTTCGTCGAGGCCAAGTACCCCGAAAGCGTGAAGATGCGCGTGGCCGGGCGCATCATCGCGCCCATCTTTCTGGGCATCGGCCTGCTTATGCTCATGTTGGACGCTGAAGCCGGGCTGCACAACCCGCTGCGCTTTTTCCTGCTTGTTTCCAATCCCGGGTCGGTTATGACACTGGGCGTGTACTTCATCTGCATCTACATGCCCGTTGTTCTGGCGGCTGCGGTGCTTGAGCTTCTGAAGCGCCGCGTGCCGAAGTGGCTCATGTGGATCGGCGTCGTGCTCGCGTTTGCCGTGGCGGCTTACACGGGCTTCCTGCTGGGCGTGGTGAAGGCGTTCCCGCTGTGGAACAACGCCATTTTGCCCATCCTGTTCGTGGTGTCGGCGCTGTCGGCTGGTTTGGCGGCAACGTCGCTGGTGGGGCTTATCGTGGATCGCGAGCGCTTCGAGCAGATGTGGCTCGTTAAGAAGTCGCATGTGATTCTGTCCGTTGTCGAGATCGTGGTTCTTGCGACGATGCTGGTCATCGTGAGCGCTGGCAGCTACGAAGGCGCCGCGTCGGTGCAGTCGCTGGTGGCTGGCCCGTACGCGCCGGCGTTCTGGGGCGGCATCGTGCTGTTGGGCCTGGTGGCGCCGCTTTTGATCGAGGGCTACCCGGTGTTCATCGCGAAGCGCGTGGAAACGTCCACGACCTCGCTTGCGGTGAGCGTGGTGGGCGAGGCCGGCGTGCTGGTGGGCGGCTTCCTGCTGCGCCTGCTGGTTATCCTGGCAGCGCTTCCGGTTATGTACTTGTAAGCATATTCGTGCATCCGCCGGGTTTCTCGGCGGATGCGAAGGCGGCCCGCGCTTCCCCCTCCTGCGGCGCCGTCGATCTTCCTCCTTGGGGCGCCGCGACTTTCTCCCCTTTCTCTTCGCGGCGCCCCCTCGTATTCTTCGCCGTCGCTCGTCGGCTTTGGCCGCAAGATGCGCGGCTATTCTCGCAGGTCGTTCGGGTCGAAAGACTCAATCAGATCCAAGAGCTCTTGCTTTTTGTGGATGGCCAGCTTGGCGTAGATGCGCTTCGAGTGGGTGCGGATGGTGTTTTCCGACACGATCAGCTCTTCGGCGATGCGCGCGACCGTGTTGCCTCGCGCGATCAGCTCCATGACCTCGGCTTCCCGCGCGCTCAGGCGGTAGTGCTGCTGCAAAAGGGCTGCTTGTTTGGAAATGCGGTCCTGGTAAACGGGCGCGGCGTCGGCGCTTGTTTTAGGGGATTCCGCACGTGCCGCTCGGCGCTTTTTCGGCGGATCGGGCGTTGCGGCGGAGCTGTCTGCCGGTTCGTTGGAGGCGGGCGACGCGTCGACGGGTCGCATTTTCTCGTCGCGCGGACGCAGGGCGACCAGCTCGATGCTTGCCGCCGCCTCGTGCTGTGCACCTTCTCCCGCATGGCGCAGAATGCGCTTGAAACCGCCCTGCCCCACGAAGTACATGAGGCCCAGCAAGTATACGGCCACCAGCGCAATCACGGCGATCGGCGTAATTCCCGTAACCATGATCTGCTCTGCGAAGGTTCCTCCGGCAAAGCCCACGTCATGCAGCACGTACACGATGCCCGCGAAAAAGCCGTAGATGAACACCGGGTTGATGCCGCGGTCGCGCGACGCTTGCGCGCATTGGATCATCATGAGCATGATGGCCACGCTGTACACCGCATACAGAACGGCGGCCAGCCAACGCTGATATTCGACCGGGAAAAACGGCAGCAGCAGAAACGACGTGATAACGAAGGGGAAGAATATGCGGTACGCCCCCACGACGTTCACGCGCAGGTTCTTGAACTGCCACAACACCAGAAGCACCACCGCGGCGGTAAGCGATCCGCCCATGGACAGCACGTTCACCAGCGATCCCACCGAAGGTTCCCCGATGGCCAGCGCCCGCATGATGCCCGTGCAGAATCCCAGCGCGCCCACGCACAGGGCGCTGCGCCAATAGTCTTCGATTACGCGCTTGTATACGCGCGGATGCTCGCGGGGGATGTCCTGGAACATGGATTGCTCGCGGTCGATCTGGCGGCTTTTCAGCGCGATGGTCAGCCCGAACAGCGGCAGGAACACCAGGGGGATGAGAAATGCCGTCACCGCCTGGGGAATAAGGTACAGCGAAAAATACAGCAAGGCTCCCCATGCCGTGCCCAAGATGAGGTCGCGGTTGCCCGAATCCGAGTCTTGGCTTGCGAACACGCGCTGCCACAGCATGTAGAACCCGGCGGAGCCCAGGCCCAGCAGCGCGCCGCCGGCAACCACGAGCGGAAGCTTGTATCCGTCAAGATAGATGGCGGCTATCAGGCAGCACCATCCCAGCAGGTAGGGCATGGTGGCCAGGCGCACGATGAAGGTGCGCGTAGGGCCGGGGAAGAAGTACACGCCCAACGCGCTGGCGAAGTAGCTGAACGAGAACACGAGCGATTGCGCCAGGAAGAACCAGAACACGATCTGCGGCGTTTGGAACTCCATGGGCAGGAAGGGGAACACGCCGCCCCAAACGCCGGCGGCGTTGATGGCGATGAACAAGCCATAGCCGAGCGACGTGACGTTCGGCTTGAGGATATGGGCGATGCTCTTAATGGACACGGTTGCTCCCTGCAAGGTTGAAGAGCGTTTGTGCCTGTGCAGTATACCCGACTTCGATGGTGCGGCAAGCGATTCTCGGGCTCGGCTTGCTGGCGCAGGGGGCGCTCGCGCGCATGGCGAGGGGGTTTGCGACCGCGTGCGGGTATGCGGGCTGCGCCGCGGGCGGCGGTTGCCGCGTGGATGCCGCTCTGCGATGCGGACGCAGCGCGCACGACCCTCGATGCATTCGATTGAGCGCTGCTCGCGGCGTTGGCGCCACCTGACGAGGGCCCGCGCACTCGCGAAATCGGGTTTCGTGGTAGGTTTTGACGGTTTGAGGTCGTTGTGCCGGGCCTTGGCTTCGTTGTTGTTCGGCTCGGTTTTTGTTTTGCCTGGTCAGAAGGCCGCGCTTCCGCATTGCGTTTTCGATGACGCTCGCGCAGTCGGGTCAGACGACCTCAAACCGTCAAAACCTGCCAGCAAAGCCGGTTTTTCGTGCGCGGCATGGCGATTTCTCGCTGACGGCGGTTTGGTTTGCGGGTTGGCGCTGTCTCTAGCTTGATCGCGGATCGCGTTTCCACGCAGGCGCGCTGTTGGATCGGGCACGCGAGATGTGCCCTGCGGCACGCGGAAGAAGCCTCCTGCGTCGGCGCCGTCGTTGGCGCGCCGTGTTGCGCCGTGCTGGTGCTTGCAGGGCCAGTTGCTTGGTGACGACCGTATGTGACAGTCTCTGACCTGGGTATACTTCAAATTCGCATATTTTATGTGACACGCCGGCAAGCGCCCTCTCCTAGAATGACGACAGCTTTTGAGCAAGGGGGAGGGGCTGAGCGCATCGTTGCCTGGTGCACGGGCTTCCGTCTCTTTCCCGCTCGGAAGGCTACGGTTCGCAGGACGAGGCGAGCCGGTTGGCAAGACGAGGAAGATAGAGGAGAGGGAGGGAACATGCTAGGTTCTAATGACTCCACGCTGTCGCGCCGCACGTTCGTGAAGGGCTCGACGCTCGCCGGTCTGGGCGCTGCCGCGCTTGGCAGCGGCGCGCTGTTCGGCTGCTCGCCTAAGGCGGAGGCGCCGAAGGAAGAGGCCGCCGACGCAAAGGTGACGGGCGCGAACACCGTGGGCGCCGAGGAGACCATCACCTGGGGCCACTGCGCCATCAACTGCCCGGGTCGCTGCAGCTTGAAGTTCCACGTGCAGGACGACGAGGTTGTGTGGGTTGATACCTACACCAGCTCCGATGCCGGTTTCGACGATCCGCAGCCTCGCGCATGCCTGCGCGGCCGCAGCTATCGTCGCTGGATGAACAGCCCGGACCGCCTCAACTACCCCATGAAGCGCGTCGGTAAGCGCGGCGAGGGCAAGTGGGAGCAGATCAGCTGGGAAGAGGCCATCGAGACTTCCATGACGAAGCTCAAGGAAGTTATCGAGAAGTACGGCAACGAGGCCGTGTACGTCCCGTACGCTACCGGCGTGTCCGCAACCACGTCGCGTCCGTTCAACCGCGTGCTGAACTTGGTGGGCGGCTACCTGAATTACTACAACAGCTATTCCACGGCGCAGATCTCCTGCATCACGCCGTACATGTACGGTGCCAAGGGCAACGGTGGCAGCTCCTTCAGCGCTGCGCGCGACTCCGCCCTTATCCTGATCTTCGGCTCCAGCCCCACGGAAACGCGTCAGGGCGGCCTGACCACGCACTACGACTGGGTGAGCCTGCGCGAGAAGACCGGCGCGAAGATCTACATGATCGACCCCCGCATGAACGACTCCATCATGGGCCACTCCGACCAGTGGCTGCCCATCAACCCGGGCACCGACGCCGCGCTCGTTGCCGGCATCGCCCATGAGCTGATCGCCAACGACATGGTGGACCTCGACTTCCTGCACACGTACTGCGTGGGCTACGACGAGGAGACCATGCCCGAAGCGTACCAGGGCAAGAACATGTCCTACCGCGCCTACATCATGGGCGAGGGCTACGACATGGTGGAGAAGACCCCCGAGTGGGCCGCGAAGATCACCGGCATCCCCGCCGATCGCATTCGCAGCTTGGCTCAGGAAATCGGCACCACCAAGCCGCTCTACGTGAACCAGGGCTGGGGGCCGCAGCGCCGCAGCAACGGCGAATGGACGGCCTGGTCCATCATGACCCTGCCGTGCCTCGTCGGCCAGGTGGGCCTGCCGGGCACCAGCAACGGCACGCGTGAAGCGCGCAACGCTCCTTCGCTCGGCTCGCTGCCCAAGGGCGACAACCCGGTAAAGGCTTCCATCCCGTGCTTCCTGTTCACCGACGCTATCGATCACGGTCCGGAAATGACCTCGAAGAACGCAGGCGTCAAGGGCGTCGATCAGCTGTCCACCGGCATCAAGTACATGATCAACTACGCCGGCAACTGCTTGACGAACCAGCATTCGGACATCAACAAGGCACACGAGGTCTTGGCTGACGAGTCCAAGTGCGAGTTCATCCTGGGCGTTGACACGGTGCTGTGCGATTCGCTCATGTACGCCGACATCATCCTGCCCGACCTGTTCCGCTTCGAGCAGACGTCGCAGATCGCCACCGGCTCCGACACGGGCTACATGATCACGGGCACGGCCTGCACCACGCCGAAGTTCGAGCGCAAGACCGCCTACGAAATGGCCGAGCTCATGGCCGACAAGCTGGGCGTCAAGGACCAGTTCACCGAGGGCAAAACCGAGGACGACTGGATCAAGAGCATCTACGAGACCTCGCGCGAGAAGGACGAGAAGCTTCCCACGTGGGACGAGGCCGTGGAGATGGGCGTGTACACGCGCGACTACGCTCCGGTCATCTCCATGAAGAAGTTCCGTGACGATCCCGTGGCCAACGCGCTCGAGACGCCGTCGGGCAAGATCGAGATCTTCTCCGAGAAGCTGCTGCAGTTCACCGAGGGTTGGGAACTAACCGAGGGCGATACGCTGTCCGGCATGGCGACGCTGCCCCCGATTCCCGTGTACGTTCCCGAATGGTACGGCGTGGAGACGACCACCGACGAGTATCCGCTGGTGCTCAACGGCTTCCACTATCGCGGCCGCATCCACTCCTCGTGGGGCTTCATGCCCGAGCTGAAGGAAGTCAACCCGCAGGAGGCATGGATCAACCCGGCCGACGCGGCTTCCCGCAACATCAAGCAGGGCGATACCGTGCAGGTCAAGAACGAGTTCGGCTCCATCGAGCTGCTGGCGAAGGTCACGCCGCGTACGCTTCCGGGCGTGGTGGCCGTGTCCCAGGGCGCTTGGTACGACGGCGACCGCAAGGGCGGCGTGGACAAGGGCGGCAGCATCAACACGCTGACCACCCAGCGTCCCTCTCCTCTGTCGAAGGGCAACCCCCAGCACACGAACATCTGCCAGGTTGCGAAGGCGTAAGCGGCGAGCTTCAGGAAGGATGATATATCATGTCTCAAATGGCATTCTACTTTGACGGCACGCGCTGCACCGGTTGCAAAACCTGCGAGATGTCGTGCAAGGATTTCAACGATCTGGGCGTGGGCCTGACGTTCCGCAAGGTCTTCGAGGCCACGCTGGGCGAGACCACGCGCGACGCCGACGGCGCGATCACCACGACGTGCGTCAGCTACCCGGTGTCCATGTCGTGCAACCACTGCGACAGCCCGGTCTGCATGGCCAAGTGCCCGCAGGCGGCTATCTCGAAGAATTCCGAAACGGGCTTCGTCGAGGTTGACCGCGAGAAGTGCATCGGCTGCGGCACCTGCGCTCTGACGTGCCCTTACAGCGCTCCGAAGGTCGACGAAGAGGCCAAGAAGTCGGTCAAGTGCCACGGTTGCGCCGATCGCGTTGCCGCCGGCATGAAGCCGGTGTGCGTGGAGGCCTGCCCGGCTCGCGCCCTTGACTTCGGCACGGCTGAGGAGATGGCGAAGCTGGGCGAGCGCGCCAACATCGCGCCTTTGCCCGACGTATCGGAAACCACTCCGAACTTCTTCGTCAAGGCTTCTGCCGACGCGCAGCCGGTGGGCGGCGCCGAGGTGGTCAACCCGCTTGAGGTTGCGTAGGCTCTATCGCCTGAATGCGGACGGTCGACGGGCGTGCGGCTCTCTTGCCGAGGGTTCGTGAATCCGCTCGACGTTCCGTAGGACAAAGGCGGGGTACGCTAAAATAGGCGTGCCCCGCCTTTTCGGTAAGGGGCGTGCGTGCTCGGATGTTGACGAAAGGGGGATCGTTGCATGTCTCAGCGGGCATTCTTTTTTGACGCGTCGCGCTGCACCGGGTGCAAAACCTGCGAGTTTGCCTGCAAGGACGCATACGATCTTGACGTGGGCACGGCGTATCGCAAAGTGTACGAATACACCGGAGGCGAAACGGTTCGCCGGGGCGACGGTTTCGCCACGACGTGCTTCGCGTACAGCGTGTCGGTGTCGTGCTGCCATTGCGAGAACCCGGCATGCGTGCGGGTGTGCCCGACCGAAGCCATGCATAAAGAGGCCGAATCGGGCCTGGTGCTGGTGGACGTGCGTCGCTGCATTGGCTGTGGGTACTGTCACCTGTCGTGTCCGTACAACGCCCCGAAGGTCGATCGCGAAAAGGGGCATTCCGTGAAATGCCACGGTTGCCGGGATCGCATTGACGAGGGGAAGAAGCCGGTGTGCGTTGAGGCTTGCCCGGCGCGCGCTTTGGATTTCGGCCCGTTCGAAGCCATGGAGAAACTTGGGCGTCGCGCGGACATCGCCCCGCTTCCCAAGGCTTCGGCAACGGCTCCGAACCTGTTCGTGCGGCCGTGCTCGGACGCACGGCCATCGGAGTCGAAGGACGGGCGCATCGTGAATCCGCTTGAAGTGCTGTAGCAAGCAAGCCGATAGAAGACAAGCATGAGGGAGAGAGGACTGCTCATGGAGGAACACAAGGATCTGGTGCTCGAAGCCGTTGCCTTTACGGGCGAAACGCTCGCGCCGTTTTTCTTGCAGGACCCGAAAACGGGCGATGCGAAGGAGGCGTTCGCCGCGATGGCTGCGCTCGATGCCGCCGCTGCCGCTGCCGAATGGCCCTTTGCGGATGAGGAAGAGGCGCGTCGCGACCTGGGCTTGATTGCGCAAGGGCTTGCGAATGGCATCGACGATGAGGCTTTGGTCTGGGAGTATCGTCGCCTGTTCATCGGCCCCGCCGTGAAGCCGGCTCCCCCGTGGGGCTCGGTGTACACGGATCGCGAGTGCGTGGTGTTCGGCAAGAGCACGCTTGAGCTGCGCGCCTGGATGCGCGAGCAGGGTATCGAGCGCCTGGTGGACGATAAAACGCCCGAGGATCATATCGGCCTGATGCTTGCGCTTATGGCCTGGATTGCCCGCGAGAAGCCGGAAGCGCTCGACGATTTTATGCGCTTGCACCTGCTTACCTGGTCTTCTCATTTTCTCGGTCAGCTGGCCGAAGCAGCCGAGCAGCCGTTTTACGAGGGCCTTGCCCGCCTGACGAAGGCGTCGCTTGAGGGGATTCAAGACGAGCTGGGGCTCGAGGTTGTCTATCCGCGGTTCTACCGCTAGAGGACGCTTGTGATCACGGGATTCGACACCGCTTTCAGCGAGATCACGCTGGTGCTGTTCACGACGCTTGCGCCATCGGGCGTTGTCGCGTACCTCTGCATGGCCGTACCCGTGCTGGCGCGCGGAACCGATGCGGCCATGCGCCAGCGCCTCAACGTGTTTCTTGCTGCTCCGTTGGTCGTATCCATGGTGGGCTTGGTGGCTTCGGCCACGCATCTGGGAAATCCTGCGAACGCGCTCTACGTGTTTTTAGGCGTCGGGCGCAGTCCGCTTTCCACTGAGGTGTTCTGCGCGGTGCTGTTCTTGGCGCTTGCCGGTTTGTACTGGCTGTATTGCTTTGCCGAGCATCCGCGTCCCTTGTTGCAGCGTCTGTGGCTGATGGCGGCGATGATCGCTGGCGTTGGATTTGTGATTGCGGTTGCTTTTGCGTACGCGGCCGAAACCATCGCGTCGTGGCACACGGTTTACGTTCCGCTTAACTTGATATTGAATTCCCTGGTCGGAGGCCCTGTTCTTGCGATTGCGGGCCTGTGCGCGGCGGGATATGGGGGCGTGCGCGGTCGTTGGGGCCGAGTTTTGGTTGCCGCAGCCGCAGCCGCTCTTGCGCTCAATGTGGGAGGCTTTGTTTTGCAGGGGGCCGAGCTTCCCCTTATCGGCAACTCGTTTACCACGGCGGCCGACCTGGTTCCGGGGTTCGGGGCGATGGTCGGCGTGTTCGCCGCTGCGGGCGCGCTGGCTGTAGGCTTGGACGCGTTCGCCCTGTGGGGCTGTTCGCGCTTGAGCATGCCCGGCGCGCTTGCCGCGGCGGGGTCTGCCCTGGTTGGCATTTTCGTCATGCGCTTTGCGTTCTACATGATGCACATGACCGTGGGAATGGGCATCTAGGGAAGGTGGTCGTGGCCGTGCGCTTGCTGCTGGTTGGGATCGTGCACGAAGAAGCGGCCCTTCCCCGCTTCCTTTGCCCGCCGTAGCGCCACATCGGCTTTTTCGTAGGCCTGCTCGAAGCTGGTTGCGTGATCGGGAACAAGGGAGACGCCTGCGCACACCGAAAGGCCAATGACCTGGCCGGGTTCGGCTTCCGTTTCCCAGGTTCTTTCGCACAACGCCCGCATGCGCTCGGAAGCCTCTTCCTTTGAAATGCCCTCGCAGTACGCCACGAACTCGTCTCCATCCCAGCGACAGATAAGGGATTCCTTGCAAAGGGCCGTGCGGAGGTGGCGGCTCATGTGCGAGAGCGCGGTGTCTCCGCATAGGTATCCGTAACGGTTGTTGATCGACTTGAAGTTGTCCAGATCGATGATGGCGAAGGCCCCCACGGCTTTTTTCTCAACCGTTTTTTCAATCAGGTTATGGATGCGCGTCATGCCCGTTTGGCGGTTGGGCAGGCCGGTAAGAGCGTCGTGATCAACCTGGCTTTCAAGTTTCAGTTCGCGGCGTTTGCGCTGGTCCACGTCGATTGCGTACAGGTAGACGTACACGTCGCCGGTTTCGTCGAAGCGGATCAGGTGGTAATTGAGCTCGGCCCAAAACGCGGTGTCGTCGATCAGGTCTTCGTCGGCGCTTTCCCCGTCTTCGTAAAACGGCGAGAACTCGAGCTTCGCTTGACGGTATTCCAGCTTGCGCGAGCTTATGCCTTGCGAGAAATCGTCGAGCATGCGGCTTTGGTCCAGGAACGTGCGCACTGCTTCTTTGTCGTGGTTCGTTCGGATGGCGCTTTTCAAAACGTCATCCACGTCGTACATGCTCCAGTCTTCGAAGCGCACGCCAAGTTTTTCGTTCAGGAGCGCTCGGTCCTGCTCGTTCAGGAACGCCTTGCGCGAAAGGTTGATGTACCAATGGTTCATCGCCGGAGCGCCCAGCAGCTCGAATGCGTGGCCAAGCTGCGTTACGGATCCGAGCGAGGCCATGGCGTGCATGCGCTGCTTGGTCACGTCTTCCACCGAAGCGTAGAACAGGCGGCGCTCCTCTTGATGGCTCAGGAAAAACACGCGTGCCTTCATCCACATGAGATCGCCGTTGATGCGGTAGCGGCGGGCTACGCCTTGCGCCCCGGTGACGGGGTGGCGTTCCGCCTCGTCGAAGACGCTCATCACCATGCCCAGGTCATCAGGGTGAATCTGCTTCCAGATGACAGTCTGGCGCTCCTTGAGGGCGGCCGGGTTGCATCCGGTTACATGATAGTAGGCGTTGTTCACTTGCAGCAGCTCGTAGTGGTCGTCGTACACGGCGTACACGGCCATGCCTCCAATGAGGTTGTTCAGCATGGTGCGGCTGATGCCGTTGTCTCGCATGAGGGCCTGCATATCTATGGCGGGCATTGCGGCATCGAGAATGCCGTGGCGATCGATGGCGTCTTCGTCGCTCAAAAGCGCTTCGAGATCCGTTGTGCACATGGGCTTGTGGAAATGGTAGCCCTGGGCGTATTCGCAGCCGATGTCCTGCAGAAAATCGACCTGCTGCTCCGTTTCGGCTCCTTCGGCGACAACGCGAAGGTCAACAAGCCGGGCCATGGATACGATGGCTTCCAAGATGCTTTCGCCCCGACGAGCGTTTCTTTCTTGGGAGAGGAACCCCATGTCGATTTTCAGCACGTCGACGTTGATGTCCTTGAGCATGTTGAGCGACGAGTACCCGCTGCCGAAGTCGTCCATGAAGATGACGTATCCTAAGTTCCTCAACCGATTGACCATGTCGGTTATCTTTTCGTCTTCAGCGTACGCGCCTTCGGTTATCTCGATTCCCAGAAGCGATCTGTCAATCCCGTAGCGCCTGGTCAGGTCTTCGATGGCTTCCGGCACGTCGATGGTGTGGATGTCTACGCGCGATACGTTCACGCTGACGGGCAGCGGGTCTATGCCGCGGTTGATCCAGTCGCGCAGCTGGCGGCACACGGCTTCCCATACGTACAGGTCGAGCGACGTCACGAACCCGTTTCGTTCGAGCACCGGGACGAATTCGCCGGGCGCGACGATCCCTCGTTCGGGGTGCTTCCACCGCACGAGCGCCTCCAGCCCAACGATGCGCCCCGTGCGGGTGCTGCATTGCGGCTGCCAATAGGGAACGAACTCGCAGTTTTCCAGAGCCCGCTTGACTTCCAGCAGGATTTTCGTTTCGCTCTCCAGCGCTTCGGTCATGAACGGCCGATAGCGCGATACGCGTTTGGTGTACGATCCTTTGGCGTTGTTCATCGCCGTCATGGCGTGGTCGCAGGCGGTGATGACGGGCGTTCGTGGATAATCGATCTCGCAGATGCCCAGGGCAGGTTGGAAGCCGATGGCGTCTTCGGAGTCGAACGGGGGCATTCTCAGCCGCTTCTCAACGCTTTCCTGCGTGACCAGGCCGCGTGGAAGGATCAGGACGAAGTCGTCCCCGCCAAGATGCCCGGCGATTCCGCCCTTGGCGCCCGCGATATCCGATACGTGGTCGGCTATGGCGCGCAGCATGTCGTTGCCGGCTTCGTGTCCATGCCATTCGTTGTACAGCTTGAAGTGCTCGATGTCCACGTAGACGGCTTCATACACGATGCCAGGCGTGCTTTCCAGCAGCTCTTCGGCCTTTCTGTACAGCGTGCCCGCGTTGTACAGGCCGGTTAGCTGATCTCGCTCCCTCAAGGTGACGAGATGGGCATTCTCCAGGCTGTCTTCCCGCAGCTTCACGTTTGCGTCGATGTCGCAGACGAAGCACATGACCACGATTTCGCTGTCGGGGCCTCGCTTTACGGGAACGACGCTTTGCGAGGTCCAGGCCCAGTCGCCTGATTGCAAGCTTTTGCGGAACTCCCCTTGCAGCGTTCCGCCGGCCTTGTCCAGGCGCTCGGGCATTGTTTCGAGGTTCCAGAATTCCAAAAACCGCTGCATGTCGTCGGGGTGCACGAATCCTTCGAACGTTTTTTTCGGAGTGCCGCCGAACGAGCCTTCAGGCGGCAGCGTTTTGAATTTGCCGGGTTCGTTGCAAAGCGTTTTGTACGTTTGCTCGGTGAGGTTGATCTCGAACAGCTCGTCGTAGGAAAGGGGCTCTTTGAGTGCCGTGAACAGGTTTTCTCCTCCGGTGCTAATCGGGCGGCTGGAGAACAAGACGCAGGGGCCGTGCTTGAACCAATCCAGTTCCAGGCAGGTGGTTTCGTACCACTGCTGCAGTCGATCGCTGAACACGGCGGCTTGCGTAACGCGCTCGTTCGCGCCTGGCTGCCAGGGGCAGTCCTTGCACGGTTCCGATTGGCTTCGGAAGCTTTCGTAGCATCGCGCGCCGATGCGCCCGTTGGGAAACACCCTTCGGGCTGCTTGGTCGAGGTGCACGATACGGTATTCGTGGTCTATGACGTATACATGTCCGGTCGACGCGTTGTTGTGGAGGCGAGTGCGCGGCATGTGGTCTCCCTTTGATTC
This sequence comes from Paraeggerthella sp. LCP19S3_G8, assembly GCF_052119225.1. NCBI lineage: Bacteria > Bacillati > Actinomycetota > Coriobacteriia > Eggerthellales > Eggerthellaceae > Paraeggerthella > Paraeggerthella sp. LCP19S3_G8. Next base: position 42,077 of record NZ_JBQKFQ010000008.1, on the reverse strand, counting down.
TGCTGGTTGCTCCATTGTAGAGCCTTTGCGTAATGGTCAAGGCCAGCAGCGACAAAAAACGGGCATTCTCAAGGGAGAGATCCGAATAAGCGGGAAGCGGTCGGCGTCGTTCGCTTCCTTTCGAGGCTCGTTCGTTGAAGATGCCGGCCCTTGGCTTTCCAACGCGGAGGGAGAAAGGGGGAAACGCAAAACCAGGGGCCGGCTGTTGATCTGTCGCGTTGATTCGGAAGGGAGGGAGGAGAGCCTTGTCAACGCGACGATAGATCGGCGGAAACGGGGCGTTGGGGGAGGGAGGGGCCCCGCTTCCGCCGATCTTCCCGGTGCTTGCAGCTTGATGCCGGGAAGATCGGGCGTCCGGCGCCCGAAGGCGCCGGGATGAAGCGCTAGTACAGCAGGAACACCGAGTATCCCAACTGGTAGATCAAAACCCTGAACAGGAGCGACGTTGCCACGGCTACGATGGCTGCCACGATCATGAGCGTCTTGGACGCGCCGACCTTCTTCTTGGCAACGAGGGCGCACGCAAGGGCAAGCACGGCGCATACGAGGGCCAGCCAGAACATCATCGCTCCGTCGCCGGTGGTCATGACCGCCAGCAGGCTGTCCACATGCACCGGCGCGGTGGTCATCTGCGTCGGGTCGGCGTAGTGGCCGTAGGAGGCGATGGTCGCCGTGGCGCAGGCGGCCACGTAGATCAGGTCGCCCACCAGCTGGGCGATGGCGCCGAAGAACGTCAGCTGGATGGCCGTTTTCTCGACGGCTTCGTCCTTTTTCAGAACGGAGATGAACCACAGGGCCACCGGGCCGAGCAGGCAGGCGTTGCCCAGGTAGAAGGCGATGAGCGCCATGCCCCATGCGGGACGAGCCGGCATCAGGTAGGAGTGGGCGGTTGCGAACACCATGCCGACGGCCACGATCAGCGTGACGATGGCCAGCCACTTGGGCAGAGCCTTGTCACCGCGCAGCATCGCGAACCAGATCACGATCACGATGCCCAGCGCCACGCACCCGATAAGCTCCTGGGTGATGCCGGACGTGATGTGGCCGAAGCCGTTGAAGATGCGCTCCCAATGCTCCAGGTGTAGGAAGGCGCCGATGCCGCCGATCACCAGGGATGCGAACGACGTGACGAGCGCCGGCATCTGCAGGTTGTGACCCTGGCCCTTGATGGCCAGGATGGACATGCTGGCCAGAAGGCCGCACGTCAGGCAAACGAACAGCGTGAAGATAACCAAAGGCCACTGAGTTTCCATTACTCATCACCTCCTTCCCAATGATGGTCGCGCAAGATGAACGAGAACGCCGGGTCGTTGCCCACGTTGGGCAGGTGGTAGATATCGGACTCCTCGAACGGCTCCAGGAATTCGGTCATCTTGCGCTGCTTGTCGGCCGAGTCGAACGATCCCATGTAGGAATCCAGGCCCTCTTCCGTGTCGCCCACCCAGCGAGCGTTGCCGCCGCACTGGCTGACGCACTGGGGCAGCTCGCCCTGCAGAAGCTTCTGCTCGCACAGCGTGCACTTCTCGACGACCTTTTCCTCTTCGTTGAGGTAGCGAACGCCGTACGGGCAGGCCATGACGCAGAACTGGCAGCCGATGCACTTTTCCTTATCGATCTGGATGGAGCCGTCCTCGGCCACATGTGAGGCTTCGGTCGGGCACGCCTTCACGCACTCGGGGTTCTGGCAGTGCTGGCAGCCGATGGGCAGGAAGTACATGTACACATCGGGGAACTGGCCCGATCCGCCCGGGATGGGGTTCGGCCCCACGCGGACGACTTTGTTCCAGTAGTTGCCGATGGGCACGTTGTTCACGGCCTTGCATGCAACCGAGCAGGCCAGGCAGCCCACGCAACGGTTGAGGTCGGTGATGATAGCCTTCGTCATGTCTTACTCCCTCCCTTCGTAGACGGGCAGCCATTCCTTCAGACGGGGGTCGTCGGAGGTATGGATGATGGGCGTGCCGTTGCTGTCGCACGGCACCGGGTTGTTGAACGGCGAGTTCTCAGGCGTTGCCTTGTAGATCTTCACCTGGTAGGCGCGCAGGTTGGACGTGCCGGAGTGCGGGTCCTGGGCGTCGTGGTCGATCAGCTGGTTGACCTGCGAGAACTGGAATCCGTGGCCAGCGTCTTGCACCTCGGGGTACCACCAGGTGTGCTCGAGGTTGATAACGTCCTCGTCCACACCGTAGTACAGGTCGGCCACTTCGCGTATCTTGCCCCACTCGGTTTCGATCCACACCCAGTCGCCCTGCTCGATGCCGTATTCCGCAGCCGTCTTGGGATTGATCTCCACGCGGGGGATCGGCCATAGCTCGCGGCACCAGGGAAGCTGGCGATGCTCGGAGTGGAAGTACACCGGAATGCGGCGACCGGTGGTAGCGGTCAGCGGGTACTCCTTGATGCGGTCGCCGTCCTTCGGGCCATGGGGCGGCTCGACCCAGCTGGGCAGCCACCAGTCCTTGCGATCGGGATGGTGGGATTCCATGACGGTGGACCAGATCTCCTGCTTCATCGTGGGGGTGAACCAGCCGGGCTTCCAGTCGCCGATGCCCTTGCCGGCCGTGTAGTCCAGGCGGGCCCACACGCGGTCGCGTGCGCGCATCGCGCCGGTCTGGTAGCGGCGGTACGTGCCCCAGTTGCGCGGCTCGATGTCCTTGGCCTGCCACCAGCCGTGCTCCTGGAAGGCCGCCACGTACTCGTCCCATGTCTTGTACTTGGGCTTGACTTCCGCCATCGGAACGCCGTGGCGCTCGTAGGTGGGAACGCCGTTTTCAACATGCCACGTGGTGTAGGTCAGCTCGTCGTCGGTCAGGAGCTTGATGGAGTCGTCGAGCTGCCACTGGATGTCGGGCCACTCGTTGCCCGGCTCGTCGGTCCACTTCCACTTCATGCGGCGCGCCAGATCCATGACGATCTCGGGGTCGTACTTGGCTTCCGCGGGCGGCTGCACGCACTTGACGGTAGCGCCCATGGCGCCGGCGGAACCCTGGCTTGCGCGGGGCGAGTTGAGCTCGATCCAGTGCGCAACCGGCAAGATGATGTCGGCGGTGTCGTTTTGCGGCGTATGCCACAGGTTGAGGTCCACGAAGAAGTCCAAGGACAGCAGAGCTTCCCAAGCGGTGGTGCTGTTGGATTGGCTCATGAAGTTGCCGGACTCGTTCCACAGTGCGCGCACCGGGTACGGATCGCCCGTGAGCACGGCGGTCCACAGCGAGTGGCTGTCGCACCAGTACTGCCACCAGCTGATCAGCGGGAACTTCTCGATGCCGATCTGCTTCTGGTTGACTTCCGCCGGCGGGGTGGATGCGCCCGGAGCCCAGGCGCTGAAGCCCTGCAGGTCGCCGTCGATGGGGACGATTGTCGGGCCGCGGTTGCCGCCCGGGGTGTCCATGTTGCCGGTGATACCCACCAGGTTGTCGAAGGCGCGGCAGTTCTGGATGGCGTTGCAACCGTGCTCGACGGCCAGCATGTACTGGATGCCGCCGTTGCCGTAGCCGGTGGACGGGTCGAGGCGCGTGCCGTACGCCGTAGCGGCGGCTTCGATCTCGGAAGCGGGGATGCCGGTGATTTCCGCGGCAACCTCGGGCTTGAACTCGGCGGCGCGAGCCTTGTAGTGCTCCCAAACCGGCTTGACCTTGTGCTTCTTGCCGTCTTTGAGCTCGATTTCGAACTCGCCCTCAAGAGCGGGGTCGATGGCGGGGTCGAACGGCATGGGGTCGGGCAGCCAGCCCTGGGTCTGGCCGGGCAGCAGGTTGTCCTGCGCGGCCTCGCGGCCCTGGCGCGCCTTCTCGGAGTCGTAGTTCTCGCCTTCCCAGAAGCCGCCCGTCTCGTCGATGACGCCTTCCTGGTCGGCGTTGAACCAGGTGAAGGGGCCGTACTCGTGCTTGACGCCCTCGGCGGCAAGCTTCTCCCAGTTGTTGTCGTACACGAGGAACTTATAGGGGCTGCCGCCCTCTTTGACGTCGCTTTCCTTGAGCAGGTGCGTCTTCACGTCCCAGTACGAACCGTCGGTGCGGACGGTGGGGAAGCCGGACGGCTCGATGTCCTCGCATACGAGGAACGGCGCGTTCGTCCACTTCTTGACGTACAGATCGTCGTAGAGCTTCTTCTCGATAATGACGTTGGTCCAGGCCAGCGCCAGTGCGCCGTCGGTGCCGGGACGCAGGTGCTGCCAATAGTCGGCTTCCTTGCCCATGTTGGCCATGCGGGGGTCGCAGCTGATGTGGATATCGGCGCGCGACGCGACGTCGACCGTGGTGCGGCAGGAGTCGTCGTAGTTGGACAGCTCCGAAGCGCCGCCCCACTGTACGTATACCTTCGGTCGGGTGATGGTTTCCATCCAGGACATGGCGAACTGCGACACCATGGTGGTGGCGAAGTGGCGCGGGCCCTTGCAGATCTGCCACGCCTCGATGTTGTTCGGCGTTTCCAGCATGTTCTTCAGAATGGACTCCGAGTGCATGCACCAGATGCGCGAGGTGCCTACCTGGCAGGCGATCGACTCTCCGCCGTACTTGCCCTTGATCTCCATGAAGTTGCTGATGATGGTTTCCATCGCCTCGTCCCATGTGATGCGCTGCCAGCCGGGCTCTTCGCCCTTGGGGTTGGTGCGCTTCATGGGGTAGTGCAGACGGTCGGGGTGGTACGCGGCCTGGATGGACGACTGCGATTTCGTGCAGCAGTTGCCCATCGATTGATACGCGCCCTCGTCGCCCTCGATGCGGATGGCGCGGCCGTTCTGGACGATGACCTTAACGCCGCATTCCATTTTGCCGCAGCCGCGGCAGCACGTCTTCACGGCGACGGTGTCGTTGCCGGAAACTTCGCTGTACGTCTGGTCTGCCAACGCCGTACGCGTCGACGCGCCGAACGCGGCGACGGTTGCGCCCGTGATGGCTGCGGTCTTGACGAACGTGCGTCGAGACATGGTCAGTGTATCCATACTCCTCCTCCTTCTCCTTGCTTCTCGTCTTCTCCTCGTCTGCGGATGAGAGGGAAGGGGGCTGCCGTGGACCGTGGCCCGACGGTGCAGAGTCCCTCGTTTCCGCGGTCATGACCTTACGGATGCGAGGGGGTTGCGAGCATCGCTTAAAGCTTGCGAGGGCGGGATCAGCGCATCATAAATTCTTATGATTTTGCAATCATGAAAAAGAACAGGTGCATTTGACCTGGTGTTTTACTGCTTGGTCTCTAAAATATCTCGAAACTAGGATAAATGCGTCCACGAACGCGCCCGCCGCTTTTTCGTATAATCGAACGCGCCGGCAGAGGGGCTGGCGCAAGAGGCGTTTCTCATTGGCTCGAGGGGTGGGGGGAGCATGGAACAGCTTCGTACTGCATGGGATTCCACGTTGGGAAAGCATCTTTCCCTGAAACGCGTAGCGGGCCTGGCCTTGCTGTGGCTTTGGATGATCATGATGTTCTACAGCATTGTGCCGTACGGGTTTTCGTCGGACGTGCGTGGTTCCTTGTATGCGAGTTTGCTTGTATCGCTGGTGACCATGGTGGTCACCATGCTGTTCGTGGTCGTGATCGTGCGGCGCGAGCGGATATGCCAGAACCGGTCCGTTGTGGCGGGGTCGGCCGTGATGATGTGCTTGGGCAGCGCGCTCACGCCGTTCTCCGATCCGAACACGCCGACGGGTATGCTTGTTCTGGGCATCAGCGCCATCATGACCGGCACGGGGTCCGCCGTTTTGTTCCTGTGCTGGATTGAGCATCTGTCCAGCTTGGGCGGACGTCTTGCCCTGGTAGAACTTGCCATGTCGCTGTGCATGGCGTTCATTGCGGGCTTCATTCTTATTACCACTCCGCCGCTTCCCGCCATCGTGGCCGTGGCGGCGGTTCCCATTGGATCGGCGTGGCTGCTTCGATCGTGTTCGCAAAGCGACGTCCAGCTTGTTAAGGAAACCGAAGAGCCTTTGTCTCGGAATACGATTGCGCTGTTCGTGAAGTCGCTTGCGGGGGCGGCCCTTATCGGTGCGCTGGCGGGTTTTTTCGACGTGGTCTCGGGGTGCAAAACCTATGAAGTGCAGGATATTTTCGGAGCGTACCTGTTTCTTGCCGGGTTCATCGGCGCACTGGCGGTGTGCCTGATCGCGGTGTTTCTGCACCGCGACAGCATCTTCTTCTCGTACCGGCTTTCCATGCTCATGCTGTGCCTGGGCTGCTTGTCCACGCCGTTTCTGGCGGACAACAACACGTATTCGAGCGCGCTCATATTCGGCGGATACCATTGCTACGTCATGGTGCTGTGCGTGGTATGCATCGACGTGGCAACCAGTTTCAAGATTGGGGCCGCACGAGCGATCGGGCTGGGATTCGTTGCCCTGTACGGCGGCGAAACCATGGGATCCTTGCTCGCTCATTCCCTGGAGGCTACCGGCATCCCCCTGTTCGATCTTACCGTGGTGACGTTGGTGGCCGTGTCGATCCTGCTCATTGCGCATCTGTTCCTGTTCACGGAAACCGACCTGATCAAAATAGGCATTGGCGAGGTCAGCATGGTCGCGCCTGTTTCGGAGGACGCCGAGGAAAGCCGGGAAAGCCAGGTTGATCCTTGCGACGTTATCGCCGATCGCTTCAGGCTTTCGCCGCGCGAAACCGACGTCTTGCCGCTTTTGCTGGAAGGGCGAACCATATCGCGCATTCAGGAGACGCTGTTCATATCGGCGGGAACGGTCAGCACGCACATCAGGCACATCTATCAGAAGACCGGCGTGAACAACCGCCAAGAGCTGATCGATTTGGCGCACGGCTCGCTTGAGGACGGGGCGGTTTAGCGCGCGATGGAAACGACTTACCTTCACGAATACGTATGCGTTGCGCGGCTGGGCAGTTTCACGGCTGCTGCGGGCGAGTTGCACCTTACCCAGTCGACGTTGAGCAAGCACATCGCCGTGCTCGAGCGCGAGTATGGGGTTGATTTGTTCGTGCGCGAACGCAGCGGCGTACGGTTGACCGAGGCGGGAAGGGTTCTGTACGCCCAGGCCGTGAAGCTAGAACGCGTGCTTGCGCAAACCCGAGCGCTTTTGCAGGCCGTGCCTTCGGGAGTCGTTTCCAATATGGGCGTGGTTTGGGACGTTCGACGCAACACCGAGCTGCGTTGCAAGTGCCGTCGAGCGGCCGAGAAGTTCGGCTTGACCGATCGGGAAGCGGGGGCGCTCGTTCTTTACCTGGAGGAACGCGGGTTCGACGGCATCCAGGAGGAGCTGGGCATCGGGCGCGACGACGTGGCCGAGGTTCTGGGCGGCGCGTACCGGAAGCTCGGCGCGGAGGGCAAGCAGGAAGCCCTTGATCTTATCCATTCCATTTCGGAATGATCGTAGACCCGACCGAAGCGGTTGGGCATACTGGGACGGTAGCTGAGCACTTGATACGAAGCTGGGGGGCTTCAAGGCAGAGGGCTTCATCTTTGGAACTGCAAGAAGATGGAGGCCTGACAATGAGTGCTGATACTGTTGCATCAGTCGAAGACGTGATGCGATTTCTTTTGGATTTGGACGACGGCGCCTGCGCGCGCATCGAGCGTCCTTCATCCGTCGATCTTACCGATGCGCTTTTGGCGAAAGCGAACCAGCGGGCTGCCGCCGGCGCGCGCGTGCTCGTCGTGTGCGCAGATACCGTGGCCGAGCGCCGCTACCTTGATCGCTTGCCCGCGTACCCGGCTTTGGACGCCGCCGCCGTTTCCACGATGGAACGCGTTGCGCTTCGCGTGGCGGCGTTAGACGGGGTGCGCGCGGCAACGAATCGCGATCCGCGCATTTTGGACGCCAACGAACTTGACGTGCTCATGGAGGACATGAAGGTGAGCGGCCTCAAGCCTCGTCGCCTGCGCGAAATGCTCAAGTTCTTCTACAAAGGCTTGAGCGAGTACGCCAACGAGCAGGACGATTGGCTGATCAACTACGAAGAGCAGCATTTGTTCGCCATGCTGTCTGAGAACATGGAAGTGCGTCGCGCCATGTTGCCGTTCGAGGCGTCGGCCTTGGCGTACCGCGGCATGGTGGAGGCGGGCGTCGAGCGCGAAAGCCTGATGGTGCTCGTGGACGACTACGGCACGCTGAGCAAAGCGTCCCAGCGGCTGATCGAGCACCTTGCCACCGATGGGATGGTGGTTGCCGGAACGACCGCGCCCGTATGCAACGCCGACGAAGCGTATCCGCATGGGGAGGGGTTCCGAACGTTCGCCGAACGCCGCGATGCCGTATGCGTGCGCGTGGGCGAAGCCGCCCAGCCGGTGCGCACGTGCGTGGTGCTGGACAGTCCGGTGGACGAATTCGCGTTCGTGACCGATGCCGTTGCGCAGCGTTTGGAAGAGGGCATGGACCCGAGCGACGTGCTGGTGGCCGTTCCCAACAAAACGTGGGCGTCCCAGATTGCATCGGCGCTCGAGCGGCGCGGCGTGGCCGTCTGCGTGGACGCAGGACCTGCGAAGATCAAAGGGGACCCTCGCACGCCGGGCGCGTTTTCTCACATGAAGCTTGCCGCCTTCCTGCGCTTGCACGCCAATCCGAACGACCTGCCGGCGTTGCGGTCATGGCTGGGATTTGGCGACTGGCTGCTTCGTTCCGATGCGTTTTTGGAGCTTATGGCGTATGCGCGCAACCATGAGACGACGGTGCCGCAGGCTATTGCGGATTTGCGTCGCGTGCCCGATGCCGAGCGCGCTTCCGAGGTGTTCGGGAAGCTGGACGCTCCGTTGGACGAGCTTGCCGCCCTGCAGGATGCTTGTCGATCCGGTTTGACGCGCGACCAGGCCGTCGCGCTGTTCGAGAGCGCTGGCATGTTGCTTACGCCTGCGCAGCAGGCGCTGTTGGGCGACGACCCCAACCATGCTGACATTGACGGACTTGCCGCGAGCGCGTTCGGCGGCCCGGTGCGATCGGGCGACGGGGCCGGCGTGGTGGTTGCGCCGTACCGACGCTGCCATGGGCGCTTCTCGCGCGCGACGTTCGTGACCGGCTTGGTGGGCGGGTTCCTTCCGGCGCTTGACGCGGTGGACGACAAATTCACCATCGACCATCGCCGTGCTGCCCTGGAGCGCGAGCGCGCGCTGTTCGAGGACGTTGCCGCTACGGCTCAGGACCAGACTGTATGCACATGGTTCAAGCGCGACCTCTTGGAGAACACTGCGTCGTTGAACATGCAAACCGGGCGCGTGTTCGTGAAGGACGACGTGCGCTACGCGACGCTGGTTCCCTCCGAGTTCGTTTCCGGCCTGGCATCTTAGCAGGACGACTTCTTCGCACCATTCAATTGAAAGGAACATGATATGAGCGATATGGACGTGTTCGTCATCGACGACGATTTCGATCCCCTAGCCGATCTCGAGCTGGTGGAGGAGGGCGAGGGCCAGGAAACCGACTACATGCCCCCCATCCCCGATGCCGACAAAAGCGTGATGCCCGAGGTGGTTCCCTTGACGCCCCAGGAGCGCATCGAGAAGCTGCTGGCGGGCATTCCGGGGCAGCAGTTCCGCCTGCTGCGCGCGGTGGAGCTGTGCGTCGAGCCGAAGACGCTCGACGAGGTGGTGGAAGTGCTCGACGTCGAGCATCCGCAGCGCGCGAGCGTGTACGACGCCGCGCAGGTGGTGCGGCTGCTGGAGCGCGACGGCGCGCTGGAGCGGCTTGAGGACGAGGCGTCGACCGATGAGCCGCCGGTTGAGCAGGATCCGGAGGCGGACTACCTGGTGGTGACGCCTGCTCCCTTGGCTCGCTTCGTTGCGACGGAGGCGGGGCTGCAGGCGGTTGCCGACCATGTGGGAGAGCGCGTGGTCGTGGACATGTTGAACGAGGAGCCGCAGTATCTGCCGCTGTACCGCACCATTCTTGAGATGTGTTCGGTCGAGGGCGGTGGTAGCACCAAGGAGCTGAACGCGGTCGTCGACGTGAACCCGCTGTGCGAGGAGCCGCGCCGTTTCTGCACGTACTTTTTGGGCAAGCTCGAAACCGCTGGCGCTTTGGTCTGGCGCGATGCCTGGGTGGTTACCGACTTGGGCGCGCGCGTGTTCGCATCCGATATCTTCGCAAACTAGAACGGGGGAGCATCATGTCTCAGGATCAGGAAATCAGTTTCGTCGACGTTCTGCGCGGCCGCATGGCAACGTACCAGTTTCTCTCGCGTTTGTTTCGCGTTGAGGTCGACCAGGAGCTCTACGATACGCTGCTGGCGATGCGCTTTCCGGCAAATACCGGAAACGACCTGGTAGACGAGGGGTACCGTCTGATATGCGGATACTTGAGCCGCGCCGACGGCCCGGTTCTCACCGAGCTGGCCGTCGACTACGTGCATGCGTTCATCGGGTCGGGCAACGACGGGTTCTCCGCTGCGTATCCGTTCGAGTCGGTGTACACCAGCCCGAAGCGCCTCATGATGCAGGATGCGCGCGACGAGGTGCTGGTGCTGTACCATGCCGCCGGCCTGGACAAGCAGGAAAGCTGGAAAGAGGGCGAGGACCACATTGCGCTGGAGCTGGAATTCGAGCAGATTCTTATAGAGCGCGCCGTTGCGGCATGCGAGGCCGACGACGAGGACGCGTGCTTCAAGCTGCTTTTGTCGCAGCGCAACTTCCTGGAAGATCACCTGCTGGCGTGGTACCCCATGATGGCGAAGGACATGGAGAAATTCCCCAAGACCGACTTCTATCGCGGGTTGGGCAAGCTGACGCTGGGCTTCTTGCAGAACGACCTGGAGTTCCTTGACGCTGTTCTGGCCGAGAGGGAGGAAGCGGTCGCTGCTGTCGAGGGCGAGGTTGCGTAATGGCCGCTCATGACGAAGAGGTTGAATCCGGCGCCGGTCCTGCAGTGTCGCGCCGCACGTTCGCTTTGGGAGCGGTGGGGGCATGCGCTGTCATCGGCTTGGGCGGAGTGAAGTACCTTCCCAGCAAGACGCTGCTGCGCCCTCCGGGGGGTCAGGACGAAGAGCAACTTGTTCGAGGCTGCCTGCATTGCGAGCGGTGCCGTGAAATATGTCCGAAGCATGCCATCGCTCCTGCTCATCTGGAGGACGGCATCTTGAACGCCCGTACGCCGCGCATGGATTTCAAAGCGGGTTGGTGCGACTTCTGCGAAAACGAGCCGGGCGGTCCGAGGTGCGTGGCCGTGTGCCCCACCCATGCGCTTTCAAGCCCTGATCCGTCGAAGGCCATCATCGGCAAAGCGGTGCTCGTGCGCGATTGGTGCTTGGCGCAGCGCGGAATGGGGTGCCACGAATGCGTGGACGTGTGCCAGTACGAGGCGATCGAGCTGGGCTACGACGGCGTTCCCGTGGTGGATATGGACGCCTGCAACGGGTGCGGCGCGTGCGAGCTGGCGTGCATTTCGTTGAGCGCGGGCTCCATCGGCGTGGGCGCGACCGATCGCGCCATCGTTGTCAAGCCGGTCGATGAAGTGGAGGCGTAGGGCTATGAAGAAGTTCAACACGTACCGGCTTCGCTTCTTGGTCATGCTGGCCGTGGTCGCCGTTGTTGCCGTGGGGTATTTCACGGCGGGCGGCATCGGCAACCTGTGCGGCATCGGGTTCGAGTCCATTACGCTTTTATGCCCGCTGGGCGCGCTTTTGGCTATGATCGCGGAGCGGACGGCCATCCCGATGGCCGTTGTGAGCGTGGTGGCCGTGCTTGTGGTCTGCATTGTTCTGGGAAAGGTGTTCTGCTCGTGGGTGTGCCCGGTCCACTTCATGTCGGGCTTGCGTCGAAAGAAGGACAAGAGGGCTTTCGGCAAGCGCGCGGCCGAAGGTGCGGCCCACCTGGACGCGGAGGCGTCGGATGCCGGGGAGGCGAGGGCCTCTGCCGAGCCCGCCCCCTTGACGGCGTTCGAGCGCAAGGCTTTGGGCGGATGCGCAACCTGCGCGTCTCCGTGCGGCAAGAGCAAGGGCATCAAGATCGATAGCCGTCACGGCATTCTGGCGGCCGCGCTGGGGTCGACGCTGATCTTCGGGTTCCCCGTGTTCTGCCTGATCTGCCCCATCGGCCTGACGTTTGCGACGGTGCTGCTGGTCATGCGCCTGTTCGCGTTTGGCGACGTCACGTGGACGGTGCTCGCGTTTCCCGCCATCATCCTCATCGAGATACTGCTGCTGCCGAAATGGTGCCAGCGCTTCTGCCCCCTAGGAGCGCTGCTTTCCCTGTTCAGCGGGTTGAATCGAACGTTTCGGCCCCAGGTGAACGCGGAAACGTGTCTGCGCGAGTCGCAGGGGAAGGCGTGCAACCTGTGCAAGAAAGCATGCCCCGAGGGCATTAACCTGCACGACGTTGCGGCGGGGGAGACGACGCTCAACGATTGCAGCAAGTGTCGGGCGTGCGCCGACGTTTGCCCCGAGCATGCCATCACGTTTCCCCTATTTTCGAAGAAGGCGGCGAAGGCGTCGATGATCGCTGGGGAAGCCGAGCCTGTTCAGGCGGATGGGCCTGCTGACAAGGCGGCCTCGTCCGAGGCGGAAGGGAGGTAGCGCCATGTCCTTGATCGACGGTTTGCTGGCGATGCTGGGCGCTATCGAAAGCGATGCGCTGGCCGTGCACGAAGAGCGGTGCATTTCGGTGCGCAACAGAAACGCGTCGTGCCTGCGGTGCGTGGAGGCTTGCACGTCGGGCGCGATAGCGTATCGCGACAACCAACTGAAGGTGGAACCCGATCGGTGCATAGGCTGCGGGACGTGCGCTACTGCGTGCCCGACCTGCGCCATCGAGATTCGCAACCCCACCGATGACAAATTGACCTCCTTGATCAAAGGGTCGATCGTGGCTACGAAGGGGCATCCGGTCATCGCGTGCGAAACCGCGCTGGCCGCTTTCGAGGCTCAAGTTGCGGCGGCTGCGCAGAAGACGCGCAAGCCGTTCGGCGCGCGCGGTCACGAAGAGCCGGCGTACGACGCGGCGTGCGTGGTGGCGTTGCCGTGCTTGGGCCGCGTGGATGAGTCGGCGCTGGTGGGGATAGCTGCTTACAAGGCGCTCGACGCCACGCTCGTGTGCGGTGATTGCGCGTCGTGCGCGCATGCGCCCGGCGGCGCGCTGGTTCGCCAGGTGGTTGATAGCGCGTGCAACATGCTGGAGGCTTTCGGGTCGAACATGCCTGTTGACCTGGTTGATCAGGTGCCGGAGCGCGTGTGCTGCGTCCAGGGGGGCGTGTCTCGCGATACGGGAGGCGTGTCGCGGCGCGATTTCCTGCGCACGGCGAAGGACGGGTCGGCACGAGCGGCGGGCGCAGCCGTGCAGCAGGAGGTTGCTGCGGTTTTGGGGGAGGATGCGAAACCGGTGCCCGTTGCCTACCGAAAGGTGAACAAGGACGGCACGCTGTCTCATTTCGTTCCCACAAGGCGCTTGCGCCTGTACAACTACCTGAAGCACATCGGCGAACCGGTGGCCGACCAGGTGGAGACGCGCGTGATCGGGGCCGTTTCGATCGACGAGGAGGCGTGCAGCGCATGCCGCATGTGCGCCGTGTTCTGCCCGACCGGGGCCATCGTGAAGATGGACGAAGGCGACGCGTTCGGCATCATCCATCGTCCGAGCGCCTGCATGCAGTGCCGCCTGTGCGAGCGTATCTGCCCCGAGCAGGCCATCAAGGTGAGCGGCCTTGTTCCCATCAGGCAGTTCATGGGCAAAGAGGCCGTGTGCTACGCGATGAAGCGTCCTTCGTGGACGCCGAACCGACCCGCGTCGATGTACGATAAGGTGCACTTCATGATCGGCGAGGATTTGGAGATGTGCATGTTCTAAGAGGTTCCGGCGGTCTGGCGGCCGTCGGAACTGCTCGACGCTGCGGGACGTTGGGATACCCAATCTTGCCCCTTTTTCGCTTACCCTCACGTGCAAAAGCACGCTCGGCCGCGAAACGGCGCAACCTTGGGCGTCCCAACGGCCCTCGCTGACTTACTGGGCCAACCTGTTTTGCTGGTCCGATGGCTGATGGAACCCCCTCGCTGACTTGCTGCGCCTACCTGGTTCTGGTGTCTGCTCGTGGGAGCCGGGTTGTCGCTGTGGGGTGGGTGATTCGACACGTTTTCTGGAAGAGATTGAGGATTCGACATGATCAAGTACACGCTGCCTGATTTCACGGTGGGGCTGGGGCTTAACCTGTTCTTCATCAGGTTGCTTGAGCAGCGCCCCGATTGGTTCCAGGACGGCGTTGCCATCGACAGCGTGTACGGATGCTTTCCCAACTGCATCATGAACGGCGGTCGCGCTTACGTGCGCGAACGTGCGTCGAAGGCACAGATGGACGAGGCGTTCTCTCTGTTGGAGGAGCGCGGCGTGAAGCCGCGGATCACGTTCACAAACATGCTTGCCGGCAGCGAGCACTTGGGCGATGCGTACTTCAACGAGATTCTTGAGGTCGGCGCGCGGCATGGAGCCGAGGCTATCGTGTACGCGGATGTCGTGGGCGATTACATTCGCGCGAACTTCGGAATGAAGCTGGTGCTGTCCACCACGCGCGCGATCGAGGATGCGAGTGCGGTGAACCGCATGCTCGATCGTTACGACTACGTGGTGCTCAACTACAATCGCCACAAAGACGCGGCTTTTCTTGCGGCTATCGAGGATGCCGCCCGGGTGGAGGTGATGGTCAACGAGTTTTGCCAGCGCAACTGCCCGCATCGTCAGGAGCACTATCTGCATAACAGCCAGGATCAGATGACGGAATCCATGCGGCCCTTCGCGTGCATCGCGCAACGCGCTGACTTCTTCGACCATAAGCCCGGCCATCCGGTTATGTTCACCAACGACGAGGCGCGTGCGCTGCACGATGCGCATGGCATCGAGTACTTCAAAATTGTCGGGCGCGGCGTGCCGTTCGCCACGGTGTTGGAAGCCTACGCGTACTACCTGGTGCGCCCCGCGTACCGCGAAGACGTCAAGCGCCTGGTCATGCGAGCTGCGGGGTAAGGGCGGAGGCGCTACCGCGCTTGGGCTCGCAGGTTTTACGCCACTTGTCAAAACGAGCGAGTTTTGCGGCGATTTTCCACCCCTGAGTGAGCCGTCTCTCAAATGCGTTTTGCATCTCCCCAGGTCACGCAGCCGCCAGTAGCTTTTATCCTGGTTCGAGGACCAGCAAAACTCGTTTGTTTTGACAGGATGAGCGGAACCGGTGCCGCGACGAAAGGTGCCGGTAGCGTCGGGAAAAACTGGGCGCAAATCGGTACCTATGACAATTTTTACCAGCATTTTCGCCATGCGAAGGCTCTTCTTCTCATCGGGCGCCCCCTATCTTGCGCCGCCGACTGCTTGTCGTTGTGCCAGCTGCCCTTAGTGCAAGCTCTTTTGCCAAGCGTTGCGTGCTGTGGTACAAAAGCGGGGCGTGAATGACGGTGGAGGGAGATGGGGCGCATGGTTGAGAGCGCGCAAGGACGGCGCGAGCGGTTGCTCGTGGAGGCTGTCGAGCGGTTTGCGCCGATTCGGCGTTTGGGTTGGGCGTTTCTGCTGGCTTGGGTGTTCTGCGTGTTCTACACCAATGCGGTGAGCGGCTATACCGGCGCGAAGGCTTCGATGCTGAAAGGAGGCGCGGGCTGGGATCTGTTCTTTACGGGGCTGCCTGTATCTATGTCAGTTGCCATGCTGGTGCTTGTCGTGGTGCTGGAGAAGCGGCTGGGGTCGCCTACGCAGCATGCATCGCTGTTCTGGATTGCGCCGTTGGCTACGGCGGTTTCTACACCGCTTTTGTTTTGCGAGCTGCCCGACTTCGCTGCAACGACGATGCTGTTCGTGACGGGCGCGGTGCTCACGGGTTTCGGCAGTGGTTTCATGTGGGTGATGTGGGGCGAGTACTACGCGAAGGTGACGCAGGAGGAAGTAGAGTTTCTTGCGCCGACGTCAGCGGTGACGGCTGCTGTGCTCGTGCTTGTGGTTTCCGCGATGCAGGGTTGGGTGGCGCTTGCGGTGGTGACGGCGTTCCCTCTTCTGTCGGGCCTGTGCCTTTTTCTTTCTTGGCGCGATGCGCAGGAGCGTGACGCGCTGGCCGAGTACCGGGGCGCTATCGAGCAACGCGCGTTTGCCGAGGCGCACGACAGCGCGCGCAAGGGGTTGCCGCGCGTGTTGAGGTCGATGGGGCGCGCCGGATTTGGCATTCTTGCGGCATGCTTGTTCGTGTGCGTCGGGGGCTCGTTTTGGACGGGAGCTTCGGGGCAGGATGCTACGGCTTCTCAGGTGGCGATTGTCGTGAGCATCATGTTCATGCTGATGGTTGGCTTATCGGCTACGGCAGGGCCGCGCCGCGTTTCACTATCGTTTCTGTATCGATGGATGTGCCCGGCTCTCGTCGTGGGCTTCGCTGCGTTCATCGTGTTGGGAGAGGGGGCGGGCGCGTACGTTGCTTACGTAGTGGCTATTGCCGCACGGTTCGCGTTCTGCTTAATAACGCAGATGTACTTTGCGCGCTATGCCGTGCAAGGTGCAGCTACGCCCGTGCAATCGTACGGCTTAGGGTGGATTTTCGTGCATCTTGGCGATCTGCTGGGCGTGATTGCCCTTGTGCTGGTTGAATCCGGTGTGGCGGCGAACGCGTTTTCGATTGAGCAGGTGGCAGCTGTGTCTATCGCGCTATTGGTGAGCTCCACCATGTTCGTGCTGAGCGATGGGCGTGCGTTTGCCTTCGGCGCGTGCAGGGAAGAGTTCGCGCCGCTTGAGGCTTCTTCCGGTTCGGCGGGGTCTGCGAATGCGGGACGCGCATGCGCGGACAAAGCTGTAGACGTGGATGCGACTGCAGCTGGCACCGATGAACTGAGCGCCCGTATTCTTGAGCTTGCGGAACGAAGCGGCCTTACCCCGCGCGAGACTGAAGTGTTCGATCTGCTGGTGCGCGGACGCTCTATCCCTTATGTGCGGGATGCTCTGGTGATCTCGCGCGAGACTGCCGCAACCCATGCCAAGCACGTCTATGCCAAGCTCGACGTTCATTCTCGTCAGGAGCTTATCGATTTGGTGCATTAGCCACCCCGTAACATTTCAAGTGCAATATTCTGCACATCAATCAGGGAGGTTCGTGTATGGACGGCGAATCGTTTGCCAGAGAAGTTGGGCACCTTGTACGCGAGCGCCGCAAAACTCTCGGCATAACGCAGAGCATGTTCGCTCAGATGATGGGCGTGTCTCGACGGTTCATCATTTCCCTTGAAATGGGGGAGACTCCGGGCGTACGCATGAACACGCTTTTGCGTATATTCGAGGTTCTCGGCATATCGCTTGCTTTACTCGTCGAGGAAGAGGATGCGGTTGCCGAGGAAGCGAAAGACGGTCACGTGAGTCTGTTGTCGGAGGAACGCGCCAAGAATGACAAGGAGCGCTATTCGAGTGCTTTCGAGAACGCTGTCGGGAAGCTGGGGAGGCCGATCGAGTGAGTGGGGAGATCCTCAAAGTTCTGTTGGCCGGTCGTGTCGCGGGCACGCTCGCGCAGCGAGAAAGCGGAAAACTGTCCTTTGAGTACGAGCGCAACTATCAAGGGCCGCCGCTGTCTTTGTCGATGCCTGTATCCAATCGTACTTACGGAGACAAGCGCGTCCGTCCTTTCTTGTGCGGGCTTCTGCCCGATGATGCCTCGGTTCGCCAAAACATGGGCAGGGAGTTCGGCGTGTCGGGCAACAATCCGTTTGCTTTGCTCGGGCACGTTGGGCTCGAATGCCCTGGCGCCGTGCGATTCTGTGCTGATGAGGCCGTGGAGGAAACGTTGATCGGTCGTTTCGGTGGTCTTGAACCGTTGACGGAACAGGATGTGGCTCGCCGGTTGAAGAGGAGCCGCGAGTACTACGAGGCATCCTGGATGGACGACCGCGAGCACTGGTCGCTAGGCGGTCAGCAATCGAAATTCGCGTTACGCCTTAAAGACGGGGCTTGGTTTCGGTGTTTGGGTGCAGCTGCGACAACTCATATCCTTAAACCCGGTATCGGTCACCTGAATTTCCAGGCGCTCAACGAGTTCGTTTGCATGCGGACTGCTTCCGCGTGCGGAATAGCGGCAGCGAGTGTCGAATACCGCATGTTCGTTGATGAGCCGGCTATCGTTGTCGAGCGCTACGACCGCGTCGTTGACGAGCGGGACGATGTGATTCGCCTCCACCAAGAAGATTTCTGTCAGATTCTCGGGGTTTTACCCGACAACAAGTATGCCGAATACGGTGGTCCCAGTGCCGCTGCGGTGATCGACGTGCTCAAAAAGACGGGAGAGTACGCCGAAGCGAATGTTCGGCGGTTCGTCGAGATGCTGTTCTTCAACTACCTCGTCGGCGCACCCGATGCCCATGCGAAGAACTACTCGGTGCTGCTGGGGATGAAAGGTCAGGCGGTGTTGGCGCCTCTCTACGATGTCGTATCGGCTTTCCCGTACCGTGAGCCAAAGGATCGCATCAAGATGGCGATGAGCGTCGGGGGAGAGAACGAGATCGGCAAGCTGGGCGCTCGTCATATTCGCAGATTTGTCGAAGCGAACGCTCTCGAGGACGTTGGCCTGGATGGAGAAGCGTGCATAGGGGTTCTGGCGCGCTTGGCTGCGAACGTTCCTTCCGAGCTTGAGCGCACGTTCGTCGATTTAGGTGATTGTGACGGTACGGGTGAAATGAGGAGGCGCCTTGTCGAGCCGGTCGAAGAGTTGTGCAGCAAGACGCTCGCCAAGCTCTGAAAGTCAGAAAGGCCCCGGACGGGGCCTTTCTGCTTGGGAGGGAGGGTGTTCTGCTGCTGTGCGCTTACGCAATGCCCAAGGCGTGCTTTGCGGCGATGCGGGCGAACGTGGCGGTGCGGCCTGCGTTGATGCCCGTGAAGTTGCTGGGGTAGTTATGCGGATAGAAACCGCCCTGGTCGTTGCCGCACACGTACAGGCCGTCGATGATGCTGCCGTCCTTGCGCAACGGCTGTGAGTCGGTGTTCGTGATCACGCCGTGGATGGTGACCAGCAGCTCGCCGGCGATGCGCGCAGCGTAGAACGGCGGCTGATCGACGGCGCTTAGGCGGTAGGCCGGCTTGCCGAAATCGGTGTCTTCGCCCGCTGCGACCAGCTCGTTGTAACGCTCGATAGTGGCCTTGAACGCAGCGGCTTGATCGGCGTCGAGTTTCATGGCTTTGGTCAGCTCGTCGAGCGTGTCGCACTTCTTGAGCGCGCCCGATTCGATACGCGGCTCCAGCCAGAACGAGTCCAGGTGCTCTTTCGTGATGGCTTCGCAGTCGTATACGTCGGCGTTAAATGCGGTTCCCGAAGGAGCTGGGGCTAGACGAGAACATCCGCAGGTGTCGAACTTTTGAATGTCCTCCCAGTAGCTGCCATCCCAGACGATCCAAGAGAAATGTCCCGGTTGGTTCGCTCCGCCGGCGTAACTCATGGGGTAGCACTGATCCTCGTTCATGAAGCGCTCTCCGTTGGCGTTCACGTGCAGGAACGGCTGGCTGCCGGGCAAGAAGATGTCGCCGCCCGAGTACGAGCCGTCGAATTCGGTATCGTCGAACATGATGCCGCGGTTCCAGATCATGCAGCCGCCGCCGGCCTCGAGTTCTGCGCCCGCCCATAGCGCCATGCGGATGCCGTCGCCTTCCTCGTTGATGCTGTCGCGCAGAACGCACCAGTTGGAGTTGCCGGGGCATAGATCCTGCAACATGTCATCGTTCGCGCCGTAGCCGCCGGTGCACATAACGACACCCTTTTTTGCGTTGATTTGGATGGTGCCTTTGTCTTTGGATTCAGCTATGACGCCGGTTACTTTGCCGGATTCGTTTTGTACCAGCATTTTCGCCGGAGTCAGGAACATGATTTGGCCGCCCAGCTCACTCAGAACCTCGCTCATGACCTCGAGGTGCGCGTAGGCTCCGTAGTTGGGGCCGTCGGGATTGTACTCGCCCAGGCACGGGTTGTAGCACATGGCGGGGTAGTAGGCGTGCGGGTCGTTGGGGCAGTGCCATTCGAACGGAAAGAGCATGCCCTTGGGCTCGAGCGTTTCCTTCATCCATTCGATCATTTCCCCGGACTTTTCTGCCCAGGTCTTGTACATGAGCATGTTGGCGTCTCCGGACTGCGTCTGGTTTGCATGATTCAGCAGCGTGGGGACGTCTTCATGATGATCGGGCTCGAGTGCGGAGTTGAGCGCGCCAATGGCTTCGCGTGCAGCTTGGACGGCGCCGCCCTTTTCAAGCACGATAACCTTTGCGCCGTTTTGCGCTGCAGTGGTAGCTGCAACCAGACCGCCGTTGCCGGCACCTACAACCACAAGGTCGGCTTCTAGCGTTTCGACGATGTTGGTAGGCATTTCCGGCTTGTCGCGCCAACTTGCCTGCGCAGGTTCCTTGCTGGCTGCGGTTGAGCTTTGCGCTTGAGGCGCGCAGCCTGCGAGCGCTCCGGCTGCAGCAAGCGCGCTGGTTGCGCCAAGCCCTGCCAGAAAGTTGCGGCGGCTGATGGTGTGTTCTCCCATGGTTCCCTCCTTGTTCGTACGGTTTCAACGGAATGCATGCTACGCGCTGCCGTCTGCCTCGTCATCGCGCGGAACCGGGTATATTGGCCCTTGTCCAGGTAAAACGTCGAAGATACCCGAAAACGGGGGAGTGTGGTACAGGGACCCGGCGGCGTCGCCCCTGAGGTTTGAGGGGTTGAAACGAAGGTCTTGGAACCGTTCAAGCCTCCGCTGCAACACGCTGTTTTCTTTGCAGCGATACGCGACCGTCAAGGAGGGAATCATGTCGGATCTACCACACAGAGACTTCATTGCCGGAGGTGTCGTTGCCGCGTTGGGTGGTACGCTCGCACTTGCGGGGTGCGAGTGGCTTTGCGCGCTGCGGGGTAAGGGCGGAGGCGCTACCGCGCTTGAGCTCGCAGGTCTTGCGCCGCTTGTCAAAACGAGCGAGTTTTGCGGCGATTTTCCACCCCTGAGCGAGCTGCTTCTCAAATGCGTTTTGCATCTCCCCAGGTCACGCAGCCGCCAGTAGCTTTTATCCTGGTTCGAGGACCAGCAAAACTCGTTTGTTTTGACAGGATGAGCGGAACCGGTGCCGCGACGAAAGGCGCCGGTAGCGTCGGGGGCTCAGGAAGCCCGCTCGACGCACGACCGGCGCACAGCAAGGCGCACAACGAGGCGGACACGCTCGCTTCGCCCTCCAAGAGCCCTCGGTTGCCGCCGTTTTATCCTAGCCCCAGGATGGTTTTGCGGGCGACGCACGTGAAGGCTCGTTTTCGATGGCGTTATTCCCCCAGTTCAACGGCATCACCCCTGAGGTTTGAGGGAGTAATGCGGGGGTTCTTGAAGCGTTCAAACCTCTGCGGTGATGCGCCGCCTTTTTTGCAGCGGCTAGCATCGTTGCAGTCGAATCGGGAGTTCGGCTGCAACAATACGCGAACATCAAGGAGGGAATCATGTCGAACCTGTCACGCAGGAACTTCATTGCAGGAGGTGCCGTTGCTGCATTGGGCGGGACGCTTGCGCTTGCGGGATGCGCGCCAACGGGGAAAAGCGGTTCGGGACAATCGGGCGCTTCGGGCGAAGGCGCCCGCGCATGGACTGGCACGGCCAACGGCAAGGGCGGCGAGCTTTCCGTGGAGGTTGTCACCGAGGGTGACGCTATCGCCCGTATCAACCTGGTGAAATCGCGCGAATCGTACGGCGTAGGAACTGCGGCGATGGACGTTTTGACCGATCTTATCATCGACAATCAAACGCTCAACGTGGACATGGTGACGGGTGCCACGGTTACCAGCATGGCGTTCATGTCGGCTGTCTCCGATGCCGTCGATGCGTCCGGTATGAAGTCGAGCGAATGGAAGAAGCGCGATCATGCCGTTCCTGCCGAGCCTTCGGATTTGGAGGAGGCCGTTGACGTGGTGGTGGTCGGCGCGGGCGGTGCAGGATACGCTGCAGCCCTTACGGCTGCCGACGCCGGCAAGAAGGTCGTCTTGCTGGAGAAGCTGGGCATCACGGGTGGCGACACTATTCTTTCGGGCGGTGCCATGGCCGTTCCCAACAACTGGTTCCAAGCTAAAGCGGGTATCCAGGACAGCGTGGAGAACATGGCTGAAGACATGATCGTCGGCGGTGATCATGTGGGCGATCCGGCTCTGGTGAACGTTATCTGCAACGGTGCGACTGAAGCCCTGGACTGGTTGATCTTCGAAGGCGGTGTGGCATGGCAGCCTTACGAGCGCTTTTTCGGCGGTCATTCGGTAGCGCGCTCTTTGATTCCCGAGGGCAACGAGGGCAGCGGCATCATCTGCAAGCTTGAAAAGCGCGCCGAGGATTTGAAGAACCTTGTGATCTGCCGTAACACGAAGGCGGAAGAGCTGATTACCGACGCATCGGGCGCGGTCGTGGGCGTGAAAGCTACGAACCTTGTGACGGGCACTGCGCATCAATTCAGCTGCAAGGCGGTCGTTTTGTCGGCCGGCGGTTTCGGCTCGAACGTTGAAATGCGCATGAAGTACAACCCCGAGATGGACGAGAAGATCCTGTCGACCGACTCGGTGGGCGCAACGGGCGACTGCCACGTGATGGCTGAGAAAATCGGCGCGAACCTGATCGACATGCAGTACATCCAGACGTATCCCACGTGCGATACGCAGACGGGTGCGCTGCTCTACGTGGGCAACATGCGCCTGGAAAACCGCGCTATCTGCATCAACAAGGAAGGTGATCGGTTCGTGGAGGAGATGGAGCGCCGCGACGTCATTTCCAATGCTATCAAGAAGCAGACCGACGGCATTGGCTACATGCTGTTCAACCAGGCCGGTTTGGATGCTACCGATATCGCGACGGTGAACGCCGCAGAGTTCGATGGGCTGATGGCGCGCAACCAGTTGGTGAAGGGCGATACCATCGAAGCGGTTTGCGAGCCTCTTGGCGTTGATGCAGCCGAACTGGAAAAAACGGTTGGGAAGTGGAACGGGTACTGTAAGGACGGGAAAGATCCGGACTTTAATTACCGCGCCGCAATGCATCCTATCGAAGGCGGCCCTTACTATCTTTTGGCGTACAAGCCTTCCGTGCATTACACGATGGGCGGTCTGCATATCGATACCGACGCGCGCGTTCTGGACGACGCGGGCAATCCCATTCCCGGTTTGTTTGCTGCGGGCGAACAGGCGGGCCATAAGATGGGAACGAACCGCTTGGGATCGTGCTCGATTACGGATATCTTCGTGTTCGGTCGCATAGCCGGTGCGAATGCGGCGGCGCTCGCATAGCGAGTGATTGCTTAGAGGGGCCCTCCTTGCCCGCTCGGTGATTTGCGCCGGGCGGGCCTCTTCTTGTGTCGAAGGGCCGGTTCCTCTATGATTCCCCCATGAGAAGCGACGCGTTCAAAACAAAGAATTCAACTCCAGGGGCTTCTTCGGCGGAGGATTTTTCTATCTTTCCCAAATTCGATCGCGGCATTATGTTCGATAGCCTGGGGCTTTCATGCTACATAGCGTGGAGCTTCGTTTTTTGGAACGGCTCGATTCTGTTCGGCGATTTACGGCACGAAGTCCCTGTTGGCGAAGCTCAGATTCTGCAAAGTCTGTTGACGGCTGCGGCTGCGCTTTTGCTGGTGCTGCTGGCGCGCAAAATTGCTCCTTTGCGCCGCCGACGCGTGCTGCTTGCCCTGCTCGCGGTGATTTCGAGCCTGGCTATCGTACTTGCTGCTTTTGCTGGCTTCGGAAAAGCTCCGATGGGTTGGATGCTGGTTGCGTTCGCTTTGAGCGGCGTCGGAAGCACGCTGCGCTTGGGTTGGGAAGAGCGCTTGAGCATGCAAGGAGTGCACCGAACGGCCGTGTGCGCGGGGACGGCTTACCTTTTCGGTTTTCTGCTATTCGCGTTTGTCTCTTTGCTGCCTGAATGGCCTGCGTTGGTTGCTTCTGCGCTGCTGCCGTTCGGCGCATACGTTTTGCTGATGGTCGCCGATCGAACCGGGTCTTTGAAGGGCTCCGCCGAGATGGACGTTTCGTTCGACTGCCAGGACGTTCGGAGTTTTCGGGCACGTGCGTCTTCCATCCCCTGGAAGCTGATGGCGGCCATTTCCCTAGCATTTTTCAGCTACGGCGCCACCAGGGTGAACGGCATCATGGGCGGCTTCGAGGCGGCTGCCGTGTTCCATGGCGCTTTGGCGGGTGCGCCTGCGCTGGCTTCGTTCGCGGCGATCGTGCTTGCGTACTTCTTCTATCGGAAAAACGCCATGCTGGCTTTTTATCTGGCGTTTCCCCTGATGGCGCTGGCTTCGCTGCTGCCTGCCTCGCTTGATCCGTTCGGCGGTGGCACCACGTTTTGCGTAGCGCTTGTAGGGGCGGAGCTTGTCAAGTACCTGGTGTGGTTCCTGCTTGTCGACTCCTTTTTCAAAGACGGGTTGGCGGCGTTGTTGTGCTTGGCCCTTATGCGCTTCGTGCAATGGACGGGAAGCTGCTTGGGCCAAGTTGCGGCGGACGTGCTTCCTACGCCGGAGTCCGTCTCCATTGCCGTTTTGCTGTCGCTTATGGTTGCGCTGCTGATCATCATGGGATCGCCCGCGTCGTTTAAGGGCGTTACGGTTGCCGAAGATGCCGCCAGCGTTTTGGAGCGGCGAGTTGCCCAGGTTGCCGCGCGATGCAAGCTGTCTCCGCGCGAGCAGGAGGTTCTTGCTATCTGGGCGACCGGCCATACTGGTGCGTACATAGAGAAGCGCCTGTTTATCTCGAAGAATACGGTCAAGACCCATCTCAATCATATCTACGCGAAAACGAATACGTCCAATCGTGAAGAACTATTGCAGCTTTTGGAGTCCGTCGACGTGAGATAAGCGACGAACCCGATCGGTGTCGAGGCGTGGCTGGAAAAGCGGCGACGCACCACGTGATCGAATGCTCTCTGCTTTGGTTGCGAAACTCGATTTTGCGGCCGAAGCCTCCGCTGTGTCGAATTGCCATCGATGCGAGCGGGCGCATGTCGATGACGGTTGAGCAGCGGATGGCAACCGTTGCGCCTGGCGATCCGTCGAAGCTTGTGACGGCTTGACCCTACTTCTCTATGCTGCTTTCTTGTTCCAGCAGGTCGATCAATTCTTGTTGCGAATGCACGTTGGCCTTGCGGTAGATGCTCTTCACGTGACTCTTCACGGTTTCATCGCCGATGACCAGCTCCTCGCGGATGTAGGCGCGGTTGCGACCCTTTGCCAGTAGGAAGAATACCTCGATCTCGCGCGGCGACAGGTGGCATCTGCGCGCCAGACGCGTGCCTGCCTTCTCGAAGTTAGACGTTGCATCGGCTTCTTCCATGGGCTTTACGAATCCCCATCCTGTACTGGTGGAGCCATTTCCCAGGGCGAACAACGCGATAATCAGAATAAAGAATATAACGAAGGCCGAAACCATGGCCATTCCCAGATCGTCTTCAATTAAAGAGAGCGTGCACGAAGCGGCTATCGAGCCAACGAATTGCCCCAATTGAATAAAGAGAAGCCCCCAGCATACCACCCACCCCGCAGGGACGTTTCTTCGCGCGGACAGAACCGGCCAGAGCGCCCATAGCACAATGTAGAAGTACTGGTACCCGAACTGATGCACGGCGGTGCCGATAACGTTCCACGGCTCGTGAAGCGGAAGAAACAGGAATCCTGCCGCCATCAGCGGCAGCGCTATCTGGTAGGTAAGATGGTCGAAGTCCATCTTGTACACGCTCATTGTGATGAAGATGGCGAGCGATCCCCCTACAATGGCAACGATATTCAATATGTCGCGTATGACGATCCAATCGTCTCCAACGGGGGCGATCAGTCCTTTCATGATTCCGAACGAAAGCCCGAAAAACGAGGCTACCGCGATCATGCGCACAGGCGGGCGTTCTTTTACTCGCGCGTTGCGGGTTCGTCGCGGCGGGCGCGGCACGCTTTGCTTGAAATGAAGGAAGCATCCCATGCTTATACAGGGCAGAAAGGCTACGATCAACTGGGCAACGTCGTTGGAGAGAAGGCGTATCAGCAGGTAGGCGAGCGCCGCGAAAAGCAGGGCGATCACGCTGTAGTGGACGGTTCGCTTGGGGCCGAGCGACGCGAACAGCTCTGCCCACAGTACCACGACGATGCCGCTGCCGATTCCCGTAAGCAGCGATCCCGCCAGGTAAACGCTCCAAGCCGCCGTTCCTGCCAGGGCGAGCGCGTCGTGGGAAAGCGCTAGGGTTCCAAGCATGGTCAGAATTCCCGCGCTATGGGGCAGGAACCGTATGTCGGCTAGCGGATTGCGAAAGCGCGAACATGCCAACAGGCATGCGATAGTGACCACGTTCGTCAAGAGGGCGCAACCCAGAGGGGTTCAAGGGAGAGCATCGCGATACCTTGCAGCCCGGATGTTTCTGCCGTCGGCGTCAGCAGCTTGCCCTCGCTGTAGAACAACGAGCTCCAGAACAAGCACCAAATCCAAGTCCAATGCGCGGCGAACCCCATAAGATCGGGCGTTCTCCAAAGCTCCTTTTTTAACGACGATGCCATTGAATCCCTCCCTGATGCGGTGCTGCCCGATCTCGCCATGGCGCGAGCGGACGGTCTCCCAACCGCGTTCCCCGCTCGAAATTATACGTCAGGGGTCGGCGATTTTGCTCCTGATCCGCTGACGGGACGTATCCCCCTAACAGGGGGAAATCACGTGCGACGAGCCGTTTTCCCCCTGATGACGGGATGGTGGCGGCTGGGGTTTTCGGTATGGTCGTGTCAGCGCAGCGGAGGGCTGCGCGCGGAGGGGTGCTGCTTTTCCTTCATCGGGCAAGGGCAGCACGTCTGCGCATAGCGAACAAGGAGGGTACCATGGAGGAAGAGAAGATGGGGAAGAAGGGCTTGTCCCGTCGATCGTTCTTGGGCTTGGGCGGTGCCGCGCTGGCGGGTGCGGCGGTGGCCGGGATGGCTGGCTGCGCCCCGCAAAGCGCTGGTTCGGCCTCGTCGGAAGGCGCGGGATCTACGGTTGAGGGCATGCCCGTGGCCGAAAGCGGAGCTTCGGCCGGTCCCGATGTGGCTGGCATGCACAGCTGGGAGATTGCTCCCGACGCTATTCCCGCGGACAAGATCACGAATACCGAAGACTGCGACGTCCTGGTGATTGGCGCCGGTCTCGGTGGATGCTGCGCCACGATCGCCGCGCTTGAAGAGGGTGCTAAGAAGGTTATCACCATCGACAAGAATCCCGAAACGGTGGTTGCTCGCGGCGTGCACATCGCTGGCTTCCATACGAAGGTGCAGCAGGGCTTGACGGAGAAGGGCCTGCTGGAAGAGCCTAACTACAACAACGTGGTGCGTCGTTGGATCAACTGGGCGCAGGGTCGTGTGAAGGAGCCGCTGCTGTGGGAGTTCGCGCACAAGAGCGGCGCGTGCTTCGATTGGCTGTACGACCTGGCTACGAAGAAGGGCCTCGAGGCGCTGCTGTGGGACGGCTACTACAAGGGCCCCGACTACACCGAGTACCCGGTCACGCACATCTTCTATCAGGCCGACAAGTACGAAGAGACTATCAACTTTACGTTCTACCAGGGCTCGGGCGTGGGCGACGTGTACGGCAACGCGGTTCTTGTTCCTGCGCTGTACGAGACCATTGGCGAACTGGGCGGAGAGATTCGCTGGAACACCAAGAGCGAGCGTCTTGTGCGCGACGGCGACGGGCCGGTGACCGGCGCCATTGTTGCCACGGGGAAAGATGAGTATGCGCAGATCAACGCCAAGTCGGTCATCATCGCTTCGGGCGACTATGCGGCCGACGACGAGATGTTCCAGTACTATTCGCCCATGACGGCGTACGCGATGGACGGTCGCTTCTACAATCCGCCCGACTGCGACACGGGCGACATGCATAAGCAAGCGCTTTGGGCTGGGGCGGCCATGCAGAAGTCCGAGCCGCATTCGGCGGTTATGCACCTTGACTTCGGTGCGGCCAGCTACGGTTTCTTGCATGTGAACTGGGAAGGCAAGCGCTTCAAGAACGAAGACGTGAACACCCAGTCCAAGAGCGTCACGAAAGCGCTGCAAACCGAGAAGGACGCTTGGACCATTTACGACTCTCACGGGCTGGAGCAGGTGAAGGCTCAGATGGACGCCGGCCTTGGCGGCGGATTGCAGTGGGGTCAGCTCACGCAGCCCGTGGGCGGAGAGTACAACCTCGAGGCTCAGAAGATCGTTCTCGAAGGAGAAGTTGAAAGCGGCCAGACGTTGAAGGCTGATTCGCTGAAGGAACTTGCGGAGAAGATGGGCGTGCCCGCCGAAAACCTTGAGGCCACGGTTGCCCGTTACAACGAACTGTGCGATCTGGGCAAGGACCTGGACTTCGGCAAGCGCCCCGAGGTTATGGGCAAGGTCATGGACCCGCCGTTCTATGCCGGAAAGCTTGTTGCTAGCCTGCTTACCATGTGCGGCGGTCTGCGCACGAATACCGATTGCCAGGTGCTCGATGCGAAGGATCAGCCGATTGACGGCCTGTATGTGTGCGGCTCGGCTGCTGGAGAATTCTTCGGCGCAGGCGATTACCCTACCTACGTGCCGGGCATCGGTCATGGTCGGTGCGTGACCTTCGGGCGCATCGCCGGCATCAACGCTGCTGGTGGCGATGCTGAAAAGAAGATTCCCAGCTTGGACATTTAGGCATATCCCTCCCAAGGCCGTCTCCCGCGGCCTTGGGTCCTTATCGACGAGCCGCCGCCCCTCCCTCCCTGGGCGGCGGCTTTTTTGCGAGCAGGGAAGCTGCGCCGCGTCTCTTTCTTCGAGAAGGATGCACGTTGGCCTTGCGGTGGGGCGGAGGTTTCCGTTCTACCAGAACAGTTGCGGCTCTTTCCGTTCGAGGCACTTCGATTCCAGCATGGCTATCAGCCGGTCGGTGGGTTCGCTTGAGAAGTACTTCGCGTCCTCGGGGCAGCTCTTGACGCAGGCGCGGCAGTGAAGGCACCCGGCGTCTACAAGCGCGGGATCGTCCTCGTCGATGATGCCAAGCGGGCAGCACGCGACGCATACGCCGCAATTCGTGCATGCGTCCGTGGTGATCGGGCGTACGTCGGCGCCGGGCTTGAGCTCCCGGTACGGGCGGTTGCCTTCGATGGTGGGCGCGGGCACGCTGCGCGACTGTGCCAGGCGCGCTCCCATCTGCGTGCCGAAACGCTGCGCGACGGCGATGTCGGCACGGTCGGGGCGTCCGGTTCCCACACGGGCTGTGAGCGAGTGCTCGCCGATGAACGCGCCTGCGGCCACCACGTTGAACCCCCGTTCGCTCAGCAGGTCGGCGGCTTCCAGGAGGGCGTCGTCGAAGTGGCGGTTGCCGTACAGCCCTACGATCACGGCGGGCGTGCCGTGGCCTTCCAAGTACGCGAACTCGTCGCGCAATAGCACGGGTACGCGCCCGGCGTATACGGGGAACCCGAATACAAGCACGTCGTCGGCATCGCACGAAACGTCGGTCGGGCGCTGGCGGGGCAGCGTGAGGTCCGTGGTCTCGATCGTGGCCGAGAGCGGTGCCGATAGCGCGCTTGCCACCTCTCGCACGATGGCTTTGGTAGTGTGCGTGGGGCTGAAATACACGGCGCGTACGATCGATGGCATAGCGGTTCCTCTCTTTTCGGAGCTTTCGATGATACTCCTTTTCGCCTCTGCATGTGACCGGGCGCGTCTCCCGCCTTGTTCTTCGGCAAAATACGATGCTCCATCTGATGCGGTGAAATGGGGCGTAGGTATCATGGAGCTTGCACTTGATTCAAGCGATACTAGGAGGAACCGATATGGGACGAATCGTCTTGCCTGTATACACCCCGCACTATCTTCCCAATGGCAACGAGGTTGCAGTTATGGAGACTTCGCGCGGCACGATTCGCGTTGAGCTTGCCGGCAAAGACGTTCCCGTGACGACGGGCAACTTCATAGAGCTTGCGGCACGCGGATTCTATGAGAACTTGAAGTTTCACGCGCACAAACCCGGCTCTGTGGTTCTGGGCGGGTGCCCTACCACGCGAACGCTTGGTCCGGCTCAGGTGGATTCTGCAGCGCGCGGCTTGATCCGCGGCATTCATCCCGGCACCGGAGATGCTCGCTACACTATCGTCGACGAATGGGAAACGAACCCGAACAACAAGCATGTGCTAGGAAGCCTGTGCTTCGCTCATAAGTCCGAGCCGAATTCAGGTAGCTGCCAGTTCTACTTCTCGTTGTCCGAGCAGCCGGAATTCGACGATAAGTTCACCGTGTTCGGGCAGACCGTCGAAGGATTGGACGTGGTCGAGCAGCTGACCATCGGCGACATCATCAAGAGCATCGTCATCGAAGGCGCCGACGACGATGCGTTGGCAGAGGCCATCTCCCACGAAACGCCTCGGCCGAAATCGGCTCGAGAAGTGCTTGAAGAGCTGGAGCGTCGACGTGCGGAAAACGAAGCTGCCGCTCAAAGTCAAGATGTCGTCGAAGCCGACGGTCTTCCCGTGGAGGGTCAGGCGTAAATTCGCTTGAGTATTGTCGGGGCAAGCGAAGCGGCGGGGCGGGACAGGAGGATCGTCGATCTTTCCGTCCCGCCCCGCCGCTTTCTGGTTCGTCAGCCGATCTCGTAGCCTTCTACCAGGTCAATGAGTTCTTGCTGCTTGTGCACGTCGAGTTTGCGGTAGATGTTCTCGATGTGCGTGCGCGCCGTACCCTTCGCTATCTGCAGATCGCGCGCGATGATGGACAGCGTTCGTCCGTAGGCCAGCAGCACGATGACCTCGCTTTCGCGGGGCGTCAGGCCGAAGTCCTGCGCTACGGCGGCGCAGCGCGATTCCAGGCGGCCGGAAACCTCTGCTTCGGCGGATTTCTCAGCGTTGTCCGGACGCGGGCCTTCGGGCTCCCTGTCCTTGCGTCCCGAGCGCATCGTGCCGGAAAGCTGCGTGATCACGCCTTCAGGCAGCACCATGAACGCCACGATCACCAGGCACAGCGTTGCCAACATGGCCACCGCGGTGATCTGAACGCTGCCGTCGGCAACAAGCGGATTGAGAACGCCTCCCGCCAGGTTCCCCAGCGCCATGCCAACGAACATGAACGCTACGCCCAGGCCGAAAATATGCAGGGCGTTCTCGTTCTTGCGGCGCGATACGTCGGCGAACAGGATCCAGGCAAGGATGTCGAAAAACTCGTATCCTATGTTGATCAACAGGATGGACGCAGCGGCATGCGTGTCGACAAATAGCGCGATGGCTACGAAGCCCGCCACCATGATGGGCAGAGACAGTCGATAGGTGAGCGAGGGGTCGAACTTGTCCTTGAGCTTGGCCACGATTCCCAAGAACACCACGCCAACCACGATGATCGCGAATATGGCGCTGCCGCCTATGAACGCGAACGGATCGTCTTGCCGGGGCGCGGCGTCGAACAGACGACAGAGAAACGAGAACGTCATGATGGAGAACATGAGCTTGCCAACGCCCAGGCCCATCTGATGCCGTTCGCTGCTGCTGCCTGCGGTTTCGCATGGTTCGGCAGGCGCGTCGGGCGTGGGTTCTCCATGGGGCTTGCCCGCGCTTTCAACAAGGGTTCGCCAAGAGCAGCCCGTTCGGTTCGCCTCGAACATCAGAAGGCCGAACGAAAGCAGCGGAATCACGGCGAATCCGACGAAGCTGGTGTTGTCGGTGGACATGGCTGTTACCAGTGCCGTCACGATCGCTGCAGCCGGCGATGCCAACGCGGCGAATCGCGTGGGATGCCCGGCGAAGCGATCGCCCCAGAGCACTTGCAGGGGGCCTGCTCCAAGTCCGCCCGCCACGAAACCCAAAGCGATGAGCGCTTCGTTGTCGATCCAGATGGCAAGGGGGATCAACAGGCCGCTCGCCAGCAGTGCAAACGGGGTTATTCGAAACATTCCGACGCGAACGGCGCTCTCGTGCTTTCCCTGTCGGTTCACCGCGAACGAAACGATGAGCGCGCTCAAGGCTCCGAACACCAGATACATCCAGTGCAGCGAAGCGGTTGCGCCCGCAACCAAAGGTGCTCCCAGGCAGAAAATGATCCACGCGCGGCAGAGACCGAATCCGATGATGGTAACAAGGTAGTCAAGGGTAAGGGCGTCCTTCGCCGCTTCTGCGGCATCAAGGCCGCCTTCCGATTGCCGCAACGTCCGGCCGGCTTCTTGTTGCGACGGCTTCGCTGTATCGCAAGCGTCTGCGACGCGGCGATCGTCTTCGCGTTTCGTGCGGTGCGGCATATAGTCTCTCCCCGGTGGTTATCGCCACGGGCGCGGCAGTACGTCCGCGTCCCTCTCCCGTGTGCATGAGCGTGCGTGAAAATGATAGCACTCATCATACGTAATTGTACCCCGCGAGCCTATCGGATTGACAATCCGATAGGCTGCTGACCTGCAAAATCCTATTCATCATCGGAAGGCACGCGCAAAATCCGACAGCCCATCAGATGCGCGAGGGGGCCATCCCTCGGTACAGTTTGGCGAGTAAGGACGGGTGCTCAAACGGAGGGGCCCGTTCCACCGAGAAGGAGGAACAGTATGAGCAATGGCATGGAGGGCGGAGTTTCCCGTCGTTCGTTCCTGAAGGGCGCTGGCGTTGCCGCTGCCGCCGTGGCGGGTTCCGCTGCGCTGGCCGGTTGCGCTTCGGGTTCTACGGGCGCGGCAGCGGGCGACTGGATGCCCAAGAATTGGGATTACGAGTGCGATCTTCTGGTCATCGGCTACGGCGGAGCGGGCATGTGGGCTTCGCTCATCGGCGCTGACGAGTGCGGCCAGGAAGTCATCGTGCTGGAGAAGGCTCCCGAGCGCGGCGGCGGAAACAGCTCCATCAACAACGGCGAATGGACCATCGTCGAGGAGAGCGAAAAGGATCGCTTCAAGAAGTACATCAAGTCCTTCACGCACGGCAAGACCCCTGAGCCGATGATCGACGCTTGGGTCAACGAGTGCGCTCGCAACACCGAGTACGCCGACAAGTACGGCATGACCTACGAAGTGACCGAGGTTGCGCTGGCTGGCGCCATTCCCGAGTACTACTTCCTGGACGACAACGCCTACGAGGGCTCCTGCAAGCTGTCCTCCGTCGACGGCTTCGGCATGCTGTCCTTCCACGAACTCGACGCCAAGCGCGAAGAGTTGGGCGTGCAGCTGTTCTTCGACTGCCATGACGAGCGTCTCATCCAGAACCCTGAGACCAAGGAGATCGTCGGCGCGTACACGATGATCGGCAACGAGGAGAAGACGGTCAAGGCTCGCAAGGGCGTTATCCTCACGCTGGGCGGCTTCGAGTTCAACGAGGAGCTGAAGAACGAGTACCTGAAGTGCTACCCCTTCAAGTTCGAGGGTTGGCAGTACAACACCGGCGACGGCATCAAGATGGTCGAGGACGTGGGAGCGAAGCTGTGGCACATGGACATGGTCATCTCCATGTACTCCATGTGGACGCGCGACCCGGAGAACGACTTCTCCATCCTGTACTTCATGCCCGGCTTCAGCTACTTCAACGTGAACCGTCTGGGCAAGCGCTTCGTGGACGACACGGCCATGGGCTCGCCGCACAACGGCTGGCACACGCTGCTGCACTTCGACGATGCCATCGACGACTACGATCGCATCCCCACGTGGTGCATCTTCGACCAGAGCTGCTTCGACGCCGGCAAGCTGTCCACCAGCCAGGGCGACTTCTTCGAGTGCGGCAACTTCGCCTCCGACCTGCCCGATTCCGTGCGCGCATGGGACGGCTGGAGCCAGGACAACAAGGCCGAGGTGGAAAAGGGCTGGATCATCAAGGCCGACACCATCGAGGAGCTTGGCAAGAAGATCAAGGAATTCGACCACTGGATGGATGTCGATACCCTGAAGGCCACGTTCGAGGAGTACCAGGGCTTCTGCGAGGCCGGCAAGGATGCGCGCTTCGATCGCGCGGCGAAGAGCCTCGTGGCCCTGGACGGCGGCCCGTATTACGCCATCTCGGTGTACCCCGGCTCCTGCTCCACGCTGGGCGGCCCCATGAAGAACGAGCATGCCCAGGTGCTGGATCCGCAGCGCAACCCCATCCCGCGTCTGTACGCGGCGGGCTGCTTCGGCAACTTCCAGGCGCACAGCTACGGCATCACCGGCGGCAACAACGCCGAGAACCAGGTGTGGGGCCGTATCTCCGCTCGCCATGCTGCTGGTTTGGACGCATGGGACGCGAAGTAGCATTCCTGTAGCAATCGCGCGGGCGCCGTCCTCCCCGGATGCGCCCGCCGGTTCTTGGTTCGGCCCTGCCGCTTTGCGCGGCGGGGCCGGATGAACGACCGCTCCCTTCGAGGAGCTTTCAAGACGAGATAGGAGTAACGCATGACCGTGCAAGCACACACCGCCGACAAGCGTCTTGTCGTGCTCGCCGTCCTCGGCGTCGTCCTCGCGCTGGCGGCCGCTATGTGGTCGCTGGCCGGCTGCGCGCCGCAGGAGGCTTCGCAGGCCCCCGCGCAATCCGAGGACAAGGACTCCGGCGCGACGGCTATGGACGGACAGCCCGTCAACTGGACCATGGAGTCCGACTGCTCTATGTGCCATACGGCTGAGGCCGAGTCCGCTACCGATGCCGCTTGCCCGCAGGGCGCGGCGCACGGGGCTCAGAACGTGACCTGCGTCCAGTGCCATACCGAGCAGGACGTTCTGAAGACCGAGCATGCCGACGTGAAGTTCGGCGACAAGACGTCCACGAAGGCGACCGTCGTTACGGTCGACCCCGCTACGTGCGAGTCGTGCCACGGCACGATGGCCGATGTTGCGGCTAAGACCGCCGATTCCAAGGCATTGACCGACGATAAGGGTACCACCGTGAATCCTCACGATATTCCCGCTGGTCAGAAGCATGACGCGAATCCGCCGACGTGCACGAGCTGCCACAACAACCATTCGAAGGCGCTCGAAAAGGACGCAATGAAGTATTGCGCTCAGTGCCACCATCGCGGCACGTTCGAGTGCGGCACCTGCCACGAGCTGCGCGAGTAGCCGGCGGGGAAGCAACCAAGCATATCCGCTTGTGGACGGCAACCCTCCCTCCCCGTCGCCCACAAGATAGTCGAAGACCCGGCCTCCTCCCTCGGCCGGGTCTTTCGCGTTGCGCAGGGTTGCTATACTGGTTGGAACAACGACGAAGGGACGGCCATGCCGGTGTTTCAATACGGGGAAGAAGAAACGGCGTACCTAGCCGCGCGCGACCCGCGGATGGCCGAGGTCATCGCGGCGGTCGGGCATATCGAGCGCGAGGTTCACCCTGACTTGTTCGCCGCTCTTGTGAACAGCATCGTGGGGCAGCAGATATCGACCAAAGCGCAGGAAACCGTTTGGAACCGCATGCTAGATGCCTTTGGTACGGTGTCTCCGGAGATCATTGCCTTGCGCTCGGAAGACGAGTTGCAGTCGGTGGGGATCACGTATCGCAAGGCCGGCTACATCAAGAGCGCCGCCGAGCGCGTGCTGGCTGGCGAGATCGATCTGGAAGAGCTGCACGGCCTGCCTGACGACGAGGTGTGCCGGCGGCTTTCGGAGCTTCCCGGCATCGGCGTGTGGACGGCGGAGATGCTCATGCTGTTTTCCATGCAGCGCCCCGACATCATGAGCTACGGCGATCTGGCCATTCAGCGCGGTCTGCGCATGGTGCACCACCATCGCCGCATCACGCCTCAGCTGTTCGCGAGGTATCGGCGTCGGTATTCTCCGTACGGAAGCGTGGCCAGCTTGTATTTATGGGCCGTAGCCGGAGGCGCGGTTCCCGGTTTGCGCGATTGGGCTCCGAAGGGGAAGAAGGGGTAGCGAGCCGGGCCTTTCTGTTCCATGCGCCCTTCGGTTCGGGTGCCGATGGCGAGCCGGTTTGCGACTTTCCGTCGACTTTGGCTTGGCGGTGAGCCTTGTTTTTCGATCCTGTTGACATCTCTTTTTCTTCGATTGCAAATTATGCTTGC
The DNA here is from genome assembly GCF_052119225.1 of Paraeggerthella sp. LCP19S3_G8. Taxonomy (NCBI): domain Bacteria; kingdom Bacillati; phylum Actinomycetota; class Coriobacteriia; order Eggerthellales; family Eggerthellaceae; genus Paraeggerthella; species Paraeggerthella sp. LCP19S3_G8. Next base: position 6,283 of record NZ_JBQKFQ010000008.1, on the reverse strand, counting down.
TATCAGGCGTAACACGCTTCTATAATGGCGCGGGGTCACGTGATTTCAAGGGGATGTTTTCGGGTTTTAGCAACGGGGGAGGGCGCATGAAAAGGCGGTCGCTATCGAAAGGCCAAGCGTTTCGCGGGTTCTTCGTTGCCACGGCGGCGTTCTTCGCGGTATTCGCCTCCACGGCTGTTCCCATTCCCCTGTACGCGACGTACCAGACGACCATTGGCTTGACGAATACCGAGATCTCGTTCACGATGCTCGCTTATTTGGGTGGTGTCATTCTGACGCTTTTGCTGGCGGGCCGTTTGTCTGACGCGCTTGGCCGCAAGGCTACGACATTCGTTGCGCTGCTGTTGGCGGTGGCTGGCTGCACGTTGTTCCTGTTCGCCGCCGATGCCGGCGCTATTTTGACCGCGCGGTTCGTGCAAGGAGTTGCCGGCGGTTTGGCTATGAGCGCTGTTTCCGCGCTTATCGTCGATTGCATTTCCGATTACCGGATGGGCTGGGGTTCGGCTATGGCCAGCTGCGGATCGATGGTGGGCATCATGCTGGGTTCGCTTGGCGTGGGGTTTCTCTATGGCGCCACGACCAGCACCGATATTGTGTACGGGGCGATGATCGCCGTTTTGGCGTTGATCGCTTTGCTTTTGCCGCTGGTTCCCGAACCGCTTGAGAAGCGGGTTTCGTGGCGGGCGGCAACGAAAGTGCACGTGCTGGTTCCCCGCTCGGCTCGGATGCTGTTCTTGATTTCCGGGTGCGTCTACATTGCCACTTGGAGCGTAGGGACCTTCTTCCAGTCGTTTTCCGCTCCGCTCTCCGTGGAGTGCTTTGCCGCCGATTCGACCCTGACCGCCTCCCTTGTGTTGGCATGCGCTATGGCTCCGAGCGCGTTGGGCGGTCCGCTGACGGCGCGGTTGGCCCCTATGACCGCCTTGAAAGCGGGTGTGCTGCTGTTCGCCGTCTCCACTGTTTTGCTGGCGCTTCTTCTGGCGGCTGGATTCCAGGCGGCGTTTCTGCTGGCGGCGGTGGCGTTTAGCCTGTCCATGGGGATATGCGTGTCCACAACGTTGCGCATGTTGCTGCTGGCGGTGGATGTTTCCGAGACGTCGGCCATTATCTCGTCCATCAATTTGACCGCGTATGCGGGCACGTCTGCGCTGAGCATCGTCATGGGCGTGCTGGTGGGCATGTGCTCCTTTTCGGATATCCTGGCTTTCCTAGCCGTTATGACCGTTGTCGTGGCGGGCGTGGTCTTCGTTTACGACAGAAAGCCTGCCAAGGCCCGCTAGCGGTCGACTTCGTCCGAACCGCTTCCCCCCTTTTGCCCTCAATGCGTGTTCTCCTTGCCTTACTTTCGGCTATTTTATGCGGTCTGCCTGGGGTAATGCTTTGGTTTCTTAATTGTTGATTCGCGTTATTTTTGCTAGGATGCGCCTCAACATCGCGCAGGACGTTGCAGAAAATGCTGTGCTTGCCGCATGCGAGGGCTGCGCTGCTTCGGATCTCGCACGCTCCCTTCGCGCTTGCTGCGCGTCTTGCGAATTCGGAATGTGCGATGTTGCTCGGCCGAATAAGCGGCCGGTTGAATCGAAGGAGTCGGCAACGATGGCGTTGAAGAAGGTTTTCTGCATGCTTGCGGCGGCTGTGGTCGCGTCCTTTGCGTGGACGGCGATCTTCGGTGCTGTTTCCGCGCAAGCTGACGAATGGAACGACGAAGAGACGCAGACCTCGACCTTGTACTTTGCCTGCGTCATGGCGCAGGGAGCCCAACCTGCTTTGGTTGACCCGGGGAACATGGCTTTGGGCGTGGAGGGCACGCTGTACGATGACGCCGGGGCAGTGGTGGCGGTGGCGTCGTCGTCGGACAACGGGTACCTGGTGTTCAAGGGCCTGGCATGGAACGGCACGTACACGTTCAAGGTGACGGGCATGCCTGACGGCATGTTTCCCGTGCGGCATCAGTACAAGGCGGGATCGGACGAATACCTGATCACGGTCACGTCGCAGGGGTGGGTTCTGGTTGACGGGAAAAGCGGAAACGCTGCGGCTCCGACTCCATCCTTTCCCGGCGTGAACCATCTTGGGGGCAAAACCCCGTTCAAACTGTATTTTGACCGGCTCCCCTCTGTTTCCAAGACGGTGAACGGTGTCGATCGTATCGAATCCGAACCTGGCGATGAGCTTGTATTCGAGGTTTCCTCGACGTTGGGGTCGGCGGTGGGGTATACGTTCAGCTTCCTGCCGGCTGCTGATCTGCGCATTGCCTACGATTCGGTTGTGTTGAGCGATTTGGTTGATCCTATGCTGCAGGTTGAGCGCGTGGAGTGCTTTCTGGACGGGGATCTTCTTGCGCCTGAGGAGTGCGTTATCGTTCAGGAGGACCGCGGTGACAAGGGGACGTTCGTCTCTGCGGCGCTGACGCGCGAAAAGCTCGCGCAGCTTGTCGTGAACTATCCGGAAGCCGCTTCGTCTCATGAGGTTGTGCTGAAGGTTTCCGCCGTTTTGAAAGAGGAGGCTCGGCATCCGATCGAAAACGAGGGGACGTTCACGATAAACGGGTACGGCGCGCATAGCAACGTGGTTGTCGTGGTGCCGTCGACGATCGATGTTCCCGCGCGCAAGGTATGGGAGGGCGTGTCGGACGACTTTCCGGCTGTTGCGTTTCAGCTGTTGAGAAACGGCGAGCCTTACGGCGCGCCCGTTGTGCTCGACGGGATGGAGGACGAGTTCGAGCTTGCTCCCTGGCAAACGGCGTGGAAGAATCTTCCCAAGGCCGATATGCAGGGGCGCCCGTTTTCGTATACGGTGAGCGAAGCGTTCGTGGATCCGTCGGTTGCCGCTTTGTTCGAGGTGGACTATGCGTACGGCACGGATGCGGATCCTTCGATCGTGGTGACGAACAGGGCGCTTCCGGTGGTTCCGGGCGAGCCGGACGATCCTGAGCCCGGACCGGAGCCGGAGCCCGGCCCTGATCCCGATCCGGAGCCTGGTCCCGATCCGAAGCCCACGCCCAAGTCCGATGCTCCAAGCGGCGAGACTCCGCGCCCCCTGCCCCAAAACCCGCAGGCCAAGGCAATTCCGAAGACAGGCGACAGCTTTGCGTACGCGGATGCTGCCGCGCTTGTGGCGCTGTCCGGGACGGTTGCGACGTGCGCTTTCTTCAGGCGGCGGCACGGCGAATCGTAAGCCGAGCTTCGCTGTGCAGGCGCCAGACGCTTGCTGGCGTTTGGGCTCGGATTCGCGTTTGGCGAGTTCGGGCCCTTTGGCTTGGGGTTGAGAAGCGCAAGTAAAAAGGCCAGACGATTGTCTGGCCTTTTTGCAGTCACCTAGCAAACCCATTCTGCGACTGTTTGTGGGAAAGGATTGAGAATAGGGGTGTTTCTGCAACCGGCGTTACTTCGCATTGAAGCAGCTTTCTTGGTGTCGTAACGCTTTTTATGTTCGAGTTCGTAGTGCGAGCACAATGCCCAGGACCGTTCCATACATTATGCCCGAACTAAGGATTCGAGTGCTACAATTCTAGCATCACTGATGGAGCGGCATCGATTTGCTCCAATGATAAAAAGGGGGCTAGCTGGAAGATGTGGAAGGGCGTAAAGAAAATATCTGCGTCGGCAATGGCAGCTATTTTGGTTGCCATGTCGGTTCCGATGGCAGCATTCGCTGACTCGGCGAGCGACGATACATCGGGGGGGGGGGCTCTCCTCGAGGCAATTGATCAGGGATCCCCAGGTTCGGTAGAGCCTGAAGATCTCGTCTCGGATTCGTCAGCCGAGCATAAAGAAGCTTCTGACGAGGTGGCAAGGATCGCGGCCGAGGAGCCGCGCAACGCAGCTGCAACGACGTTGGATCCGCTCTCGCAGGTGTCCGCCGCTCGAGGTACTGTGTATGAAATTGCCAGCGGCAATGATGTCGCATCTGCTGTGGCAGCTATCGAAGCCTCGGATTCCGCCGAGGCGACTATCAAATTCACCGCAAACAACATTGACGTGAACGGATTTGCCGGCATTGTGGGCAAGCGGGTTGTGCTGTGCAGCACTGAAGGGCATAAGTTCACGCTCGACAAGATGGGCACCGAGCTCGTCGGCGACCTTGTTCTCGACAACGTACGCTGCTGGGGCGACTATTCCAAAGTGTTTGCGAACGGGCATTCGCTCGAGACTACGATCAATTTCGAGGCTGCAGGCAGCACGATATTGCGATTGTTCGGCGGCGGCAACGTGGGCAACGACGTGACAGGCGATACGAACCTCGTCTTGCGCGGCGGTAGGTATACGGACGTGTACGGCGGCGGCATGGACAGCAATGTGAGCGGCAGTACATCCGTGACGATTGACGGCCCGTTTGTTCATGCGGGCGGTCTGTACGGCGGCGGTCATGCGCATGCTACCGACAAGGGCCGGGTTGGCGGAGATGCCACGGTAGCGGTGCGGCAGGGAACGAATGGCATGTTGTTCGGCGGCGGGCAAAACGAGTATTCTGTTGACAGCCGCGAGCCGGCTAGCGTTGCGGGTAGCGTGCGCGTCACGCTTGGCTACCCAGGTGCTCCTGCAGGCAGCGTGAACACGGGAATCGCTATGTACACCTACGGTGGATCGTGGCACTCTACGGTGGGCAACGTTGTGCTCGAGCTGCTGGACGGCAGCACGAACGCATCTACGGGCGGTGATCGAAATTACTTTGGTTGCGGATACCGAGATACGGTACGGGGCACCGTCAAGGTCATCGTCGACGGATCCGATCTGCGCTCCGACGGGCATGTGTACGGCGGCGGCAATACGGATAGTAATATGACCGCTGATTACGGGTCGGTGTGCATTCTGAACGAGAACAACGAACCGCATGCGCTTGAGATGACCTACAATTCTGCGTCCGACAACACGGACGGCGGCATGCAGGCGGGAAGCAGCGGTAGCATTCCAACCGAAATCAAAGGAGACGTGCTTCTTCGCATGGCGGGCGGAAACATTGCCTTTGCGATTCTCGATAGCGGGGATGCTGGTGCCTGCACCATTGCGGGCGAGGCGACGATACGGGTCACCGGCGGTCGTATCGCGCAGATCCAGGGAAACAGAAACGATGTTGGCAGCAGTCACCTCGTTTACGATGGGTGCGGCTCAGCTGACGCTCCGCAAGAGAGCGGCTATGTGTTTAGTTTCAAAGATGCGGCACTCGTGAACGCCGCGAACGTCCGTATCGACAGTGATGCATTCTTCCAGTTTTCGGGCGTCCAAAAACCGTTTTATTCAAAGCCCGATCTCTCAATCGGCAACGCGAGCATGCTTACTACGCGCGATAGCGACACGCAGGTGTCGAGGGTGTTGGCAGACAACGGTACCTGGCACGCGCTTGGGAAAGTGTACGTCTACGAGGATTTGACGAGCAAGAACGGCTATTATTTCTGGGACAAGTACTTTGCCGTGGGGCAAGGGCATAAAAGCGACCCAGATCCTGCGCTATTCGATGCGTATCGAGGCGAGGGAGACGAGTTCGTGGGGTTGAAGGAAGGCGCGTTTGTTAGTCGGTTCTACGGCAACGTCTCTCTTTCAGACTGCGATGTTGCGTTCATGGGCCCTGTAAACGTTTCGGGTAACTTTTCGGGTGGAAATTCCTTGCTGCGCCTTCCTGTTGCTACGGGCAGCAACTACACGGGCGGCGATGACTCCCCTGTCATCCCGCTCAATGTAGACGGCATTGCGACGGGTTCGCTTAGCGTACTTGCTGTTAACGCGAGCGATCGCCTGATTCCTTCGGCTCCCGCCCTCGGTGACAACTACGTTACCGGTTGGAAGGCGGATGGCGCTTCGAACGAAGCGCTTGTGTTGGCGAACGACGACGAGGCGACCGTTGCGGCTGGCCTGTATCTCAAGCGCGTTGAGGATCCGGGCGTGAACGACGGTAGCTACTATATGTGGCAGGTGGCGAAAAAGCCCTCGTACCGCGTGACCTACGAGTTCGTCAGCGGCACGAAGGACAAGGGGCTCCCGCAGGAGGTGACCGACCTGCTCCCGATCGACCCCGCCTCGTACGCGCACGGCTCCACCGTCGCGGCCATCCGGCCGGCCGAGACGGAGGTCCGCACGGACGACGGCGTGTGGGCGTTCAAGGGCTACGACGCCGACTCGAAGGTGGCCGCCGGCGCGGTGGGCTTCACGGGCACGTGGGAGTTCTCGGCGCACGAGTACCGCGTGACCTACGAGTTCGTCAGCGGCACGAAGGACAAGGGGCTCCCGCAGGAGGTGACCGACCTGCTCCCGATCGACCCCGCCTCGTACGCGCACGGCTCCACCGT
>NZ_JBQKFQ010000007.1:0-156715 GCF_052119225.1 Paraeggerthella sp. LCP19S3_G8 | reverse complement strand
TCCGGCCGGCCGAGACGGAGGTCCGCACGGACGACGGCGTGTGGGCGTTCAAGGGCTACGACGCCGACTCGAAGGTGGCCGCCGGCGCGGTGGGCTTCACGGGCACGTGGGTCTTTAATCCCAACGCCAGCGTCCTGAACCGCGTCCCGGCCATATCCGCCTCCGACAGGGTGATCGCCGTGGGCGACGCCTTCGACCCGCTGGAGGGCGTGAGCGCCAGCGACGAGGAGGACGGCGACCTCACGGACAAGGTCGAGGTGCTGAGCAGCACCGTGGACGCCTCCAAGCCCGGCGTGTACGAGGTGGTCTACAAGGCGGCGGACGGCGACGGCGCCTCGGCGGTTAAAACAATCAAGGTTACTGTGCAGGCTCGCATGCAGGAGCTGCCCGGGAATTCGGATGGCGACTCGAACGCGGGTTCGCAGACGCCTGGGAATAAGTTGGTCAAGACCGGTGACGCATGGGCTTTAGGAGCCAGCGCCCTTGTCGGTGCAGTTGTTCTTGCCGGCGCCGTCCTTTTGAGCGCACGCCGTCTCATGAAAAACGAATCGGGACGCATTAAATAGCAAGTAGTGCGGAAAGGAAGGAAAAGAAAAGAAACGAGTCGCGGCGAGGAAACCCTGCTCCGTTATGCTCGAGCGTAAGGCGTGTGCTCTTGCATACCCGGAAAACGCTACGAGCGTCTAGACAGGGTCTCCCTGCCTCTCGTATCGAGGTTTGGGAAAGAGCTTAGGTTTGAGCTGCGATCGGGTGCGACGTGCGCGCATGCTGCTGCAGGAGGAGGGGCTATCGGGATGGGCCCCGGTTCTTGCGAAGTGGCATCCAGGTTGAGAATGAGCATCGGGCAATTCCGCTGAGACGGCAGGAGGTTCTTGCGCCACGCTCCCGGTGGCTTTCCGACGACCTCGTCCGGTATCCCATGCATCGTGTTTTGGCGGCGGGGAGGCGATGCCTTCTCGCCGCCGCTTTGATATGGAGGCGTGTCGCGTTCGACGTAGCCATAGTGAGCATCCTCTACGAAACGCTGGCGGGCAAGCACGCCGGCGATCGTTGGTCGTGATGCGGACGGTGGCGTCGTTTCGATGGAAAGCCGCCCTGGGTGCGCGCTGCCATGCCGCGCAGTGCGTCTTGGAGCGCAAAGACGATTGGGGGAGCTTTGATCATCGTGTCTTCTGTAGCGCGCTATTTTTCATAAATTTAGTATATATTTTGTACAAAATTATTCATCAATAGTAAAATGGCATCATCGAAAACACGACGGAGGGAGTTTGCCATGACTACCATGACCGTGTCCTCGTCCGAGTTCCGGCGCAATATGCCGAGCATTGTAGGCAAAGCTGAAGAATCCGGTGCGACGATTGTCGTCATCAAGAATTCGCGCCCTTGGTTCGAGATAAGGCCGTTGGCTCGTTCTCACGACGAAGTGCCAACGGAGGAAACCCTGGAGGCGCTTCGCGACCTCGAGGTCATGCGAAAAGACCCAAACGCCCCGGTATATCGCGACGTTAGCCAGTTCTTCGCTGATCTGGGAATCTAACGATGTACGGCATGCGTAAAGCTCCGGCCTTCGATCGGGATGTGAAACGATGCGTCAAGAAGCATCGGGATATGGGCGCCTTCAAAGAGGCAGTGGCTGCTGTGCTCATGAGCGATGAGGCGGTCATCCCTTTGAAGTACAAGGATCACGCTCTAGGCGGTGATCTGCAGGGAATGCGAGAGCTGCATGTCGGAGGGCGCAGCAGCGACTGGCTTATCCTGTACTCCATTGACGGCGATGTCGTGGAGTTCGTTCGTACAGGCACGCATGACGACCTGTTTAGATGATAGAAAAGGCCAGACAATCGTCTGGCCTTTAAAATTCATGGTGGGCGATGAGGGATTTGAACCCCCGGCCTTGTCCTTGTAAGGGACCTGCGCTCCCGCTGCGCCAATCGCCCGAAAAACGTTCCGCCTTTCGGCGGGTTCCCATTCTCCCATAGAAGTTGCCATTGCGCAAATCGTTTCGTGCATGTTTTGCCCGATCGGCACCTCTCTGCACAAGAATTCGATGTGAAGCCGTTCCTGCTCTGGTTCGGGCCGTCGTCCTGCGCGAGCAAGGCAGGTGGAAACAGCGCGGCGCGCGACGTCGGTTCGCGTCCCGCTGATTTCAACCTGTCGAAGCGGCGCGCGGATTCGTCTTGCATGGATCGACCGTGCCTGTTTCGGCGTCGCGTTGACCTGCGACGTTGGTTTTGCGCTAGATCCGTGCTAGATCTGCGCTTGATTCGAGGGGCAACCCTGCTGGAATGCCGTGGCAATCCCGCTTGAAACAGTTGTCCATAGTGCTGGAAGCGCTGTAGATCTGGACGGTTTTTCAAGGAGAACTGCGTCATGTATCTGCTAGATGAGCTGGTCATACTGGTAGCAAGGAACCGGATGGCAAGGGGGTCTCATGAAGCGGGGCAAGACGATGGCGGTAGGCGTGGCGTGCGGTTTGGCATGCGCGGCGTGCGTGCTTGCCTATACGCAAGGCGTGCGCGGCGAGGCGGACGCCGCCCGCTCCGAAGCGTTGGCGCGCTACGGAGGGGAGCAGCTGGAAGTATGCGTGGCGAAGCGCGATATCGCGGCGGGCGAGGTTGTTGACGCCGGACTGATCGAAACTCGCTTATGGGTTGCGGACCTTCTTCCCAGCGAATCCATTCAAGACGCCGAAAAGGCGGTTGGTCGCAAGGCGTCTTCGACCATTCTTGCCGGCGAGGTTCTTTCGGAGCGTCGTTTTCGCGATTCGGGCGCGCAGTTGGAAGTCCCCGAAGGCTTGACCGCGGTCAGCGTGCCGGCGAAGGACGTGCAGGCTGTCGGTGGCGCTGTCGCGTCCGGGTCGCGCGTCGACATGTACGCAACGGGAGGGGCTTCGACCGAAGCGATCGCCAAAGACGTGCTTGTGCTGGCTACGAGCGCAAGCGCTGCAAACGGTTCGTCGGAGGCCAAGATGTCGTGGATAACGGTGGCTGTCGAGCCGGAGTCGGTGCAGGAGCTGGTTGCCGCTTCGCAGAAAACGGAACTGTACTTCGCGTTGCCGGCGGAGGGGGTAACGACGTCTGTCGGCGATTCCGGTTCGAACGAAGGAAAAGGGGGCGAAGGGAAATGACGATGCCGTCGGTGGCGCTTTGCGCAGATGCCGCTTGCTTGCAGCATCCGGAAACCATGGGGCTTACGGGGGAGAACCTGCTGTCTCAGGCATGGCTGCGCCTGTTCTCCTCGGCTGAAGAGGCGCGCGCGTTCTTGCGCGAAGATCGCCTGGTCGATGAGGTGTGGGTGGTTTCAAGCGAGGATGTGGCGCCCGTCAACTTGGCGGCTACGCTGAAAAGCGATCGGCCGGACAGGGTTGTGTGCATGCTGGCCTTCCAGGAGTCGGGGTCGCTCAAGAGCCGCGTAAGCGCAACGGGGATCGATGCGTTCTTGACGCGGCAGGCGTTCTTGGGCCGTTACGCACAGCGCAAGCGCCGCGCGGCGGCGGAGGCCGTTTCTGTAGCAGGCTCGCGGGTCGAGGGGCCTGCTCGAGCGGGGGACCAGGCTTTTTCCGCAGCCTCGGCCGCAACTGCGTCCGCAACCTCAGCTGCGGCGTCGGCTCCCGCGTGCGCTCTCCAGGATTTCGCGGCGAGCCGAACCCGGTCGTTTCCCGGCGCCTCGGCCGCGCCTGCCGCTGCTGCGCGTTCCGGTTCGGCGTTTCTCATGCCGGTGGTAAGCGGAAGCGGAGGGGCGGGCAAAAGCAGTATTTCAACGATCGCCGCCTTGCTGTCGCAGGGGCTTGGATTCGATACGCTGCTGCTCGACTTCGATTTGCAGTTCGGCGACGTGCCCGCCTTGCTAGGCGTTCGAAGCCCGTTGCGCATAGAAGATGTTCTGTCCGCTCCCGCCCGTCTTTCCGGTTTGCGCCCGGAGGGCCGCATGCCCGCCTTGCTGGCTGCTCCCGAGCGTCTTGAAGATGCGGAGGCCGTGGTGCAAGCAGCGCCCCAGCTTCTCGACGAGCTTATGAAGCGGTTCGACGTGATCGTCTGCAACACCGGCGCCGCTTGGGCCGAGCAGCATGCCGTACTGCTCGAACGAAGCTCGAAGGCGCTCTTCCTTGTTGATCAGAGGCCATCTTCGCTGCGCGCCTGCCAGCATGCGCTTGATTTGTGCGTACGGTGCGGCATTGCCACCAGCCCGTTTCTCTTCGCGCTGAATCGTTGCGCCAAGAACGCTCCGCTCACGTCCATCGACGTGTCGTGCGCGCTGCAGGGCGCTCATGTTGCGGAGGTGAAAAACGGCGGGCGGGACGTCGAGGAGCTGCTGGGCGCGGGCATGCCGCTTGACCTGCTTGAATCGAAGAATGACCTGTGCACGAGCCTTGAGCGGCTGCTGCTCGAAGTGCTTCCCAATGCAAGCGCCGCTGCGAGCGAGAGCTTGTTCGGCACGCGTGGTTCGGGGCTGCGGCTACTGAAGGGAAGGCGTTCGCGGGGAGGAAAGCGAGGGTCGTCATGTCTTTGAGGGGGCGCGTGCTTGCCGTAGATGGAGGATGCTCTCGAAAGGACCGCGTTCGTCCGTTTGGCCTGGAAGATTTGAGAAGCCAGATCCAGCGGTACGTTTCGATAGACGACATCGCTTCGATGATGGCTGAAAACCCCGGCCGAGCTCGCAACGAGTTGAAGTGCGCTTGCCGTCAATCGTTCGAGGACTCGTCGTGGGCATCGCTTTCCGAGGATCGTCGCCGCACCTTGGTCGAGCAACTGGTTGACGAGGTGTTCGGGTTCGGTCCGCTTCAGCCGCTGCTTGCTGACGACAAGGTCACTGAGATCATGGTGAACGGGCCCGACAGCGTGTATTTCGAGCGCGACGGCAAGCTGCACCGCAGCGATCAGCGCTTTGCGAGCGTCGATCAGCTGCGGGCGTTGATCGATCGCATCTTGGGTCCGCTCGGGCGGCGCGTCGACGAAGCGTCGCCGCTGGTGAACGCGCGCTTGCCCGAGGGGCATCGCGTGCATGTGGTGATACCTCCGCTTGCGCTCGACGGACCCGTTATGACCGTGCGCAAGTTCACCAAGCGCGTCATGAAGCTTGAGGACATGGTTGCGCAAGGGTCTTTCGATCAGGTTATGCGGCAATGCTTGGTGTGGGCCGTTTGCGCGCGCAAGAGCATCGCCGTGTCTGGGGGCACCGGCAGCGGCAAGACCACGTTGCTCAACGCGCTTTCGTGCGCGCTTCCGCAAAGCGAGCGCATCATAACCATCGAGGATTCTGCGGAGCTTCGGTTCCTCGAGCATCCGCACGTGGTTCGCTTGGAAGCTCGTCCCCGTTCTGCGGAGGGCACGGGCGAGGTGCCCATTCGCGAACTGGTCATCAACGCGCTGCGAATGAGGCCCGACCGGATTGTGGTAGGCGAATGCCGCGGGGCGGAAGCGATCGACATGCTGCAGGCCATGAACACGGGTCATTCCGGGTCGCTAACCACCCTGCATGCGAATTCCCCGGCCGACGTCGTGTCGCGGCTGACCACGATGGTTCGCTACGCGGTGGACCTTCCGGTTGACGTGATCGAGTCGAACGTGGCAAGCGCCTTCGACGTCATTGTGCAGACGACGCGCTCCTTGGATGGGCGTCGATTCGTTTCAGAGGTGGCTGAACTTGAGTTCGACCAGGAACGGCGTCGTTGCGAGGTGCATACGTTGTTCAAGCGCGAAGCCTCGTCAGACGCGGGCGTGTGGGCGGCTCCTCCTCGGTGGCTTGAGCAGCTGCCGCGCATGGGCGTTGCCGATTGGAAGGAGGTTGAGCGGTGGAGGTCTATGGCGTGCTTGGCGGCGTAGGGGCGCTTGCGGCATTCGGGTTCGGGCTTTCCACGGTGCTCGCGGCCGGCGCCCGCCCGCTTGCTCCAGCCTTCGGATCCGCTTCGGTTGCGCTTCGGGGGAGAACGGGTCGTTTGGCGTGGCGGTTGAGAAACGGGGTTCGGTGGGCGCGTCCCGCTTCCCGGTGGCTGTTACGGCGTCCCGGCTTGGAGGATTTGGCCAAGGAGGCGGTTTGGGTTGCTCGGGCTCGTGGTTTTTCGGCCTCCGAGGAATCCTTGCTTTCCGTGTTCGTGGTATGGGCGGGCGCGTTTGCGGCGGCTTTGAGCTTGGCGACGTCTTCTTGGGTGTGCGGCGCGGCGGTTTTGGCGTGTTCGTGCGCAGTTATTGCTGCTCGGTTGAGGGCTGTGCGGGACAAAAGGCGCGAGGCTTTGCGGGAATCCGTTCCCGACGCTTTGCGGTCGATGGGCACGTGCTTTCAGTCGGGACTGTCTCTTATGCAGACGTTTCAGCAGGTGGCCAACGAGTCGAAGGGCCCTTTGAAAGAGCTGTTCGAACGTGCGGCCGGTCGTATGGAGGCGGGGCGCGGGGCTCATGAAGCGCTTGAAACGCTGCGAAGCGGCGCGTCGGTGCCCGAGCTGGCGTTCGTCGCGGTTGCGTTGGATGTGCAGCACCAGGCGGGCGGCAGCATGCGGCAGGTGCTCGATGCTGCGCGGGACATGGTGGAAGGCGAGCTGGATTTGAAAAGGTCGTTGCGCGTTCAAACGGCGCAGGCCAAGCTGTCGGCCCGCGTGGTAAGCGTCATGCCTTTTGCCTTGATAGCGGTTTTCTCGCTTGTCAGCGAGGGGTTTCTCGAACCGTTTTTCGAAAGCTCTCTGGGTGTGGCGCTTTTGGCGCTTGCGCTTGGGATGCAGGCGGCGGGCGTGCTCGCCGTGCGGCGCATGCTGGCTGTGGAGGTGGACTGATGCTGCTCGCGGAGCTTTCGTTCGCGTTAGCCGCCGGTGCTGCTTTGACGGCCGGAATCGGCGGGTGGTGCTTTGCCGCGACGTGGGCCGATGCGCGAGCCGCAGCGTGTCGGCGCAGGCGTGCGCGCGCCTCGCTGGAGACGGAGCCAATGCGCGCGGGGCGCGGGGTCGTTGGCTATCTGCAGCGATTGACCCGGCTGCTTGCCTTGGGCGCCACCAGGCCGCTTTCGGGCGGCATGCGTTCGGCCGGTGCGCAAGCCTGGTTGTCCGAGCATGCGAGGAAGGCGGGTTTGAAGGACGGCGTTTCCGCGCAGGGGTTCGTCGAGGCGTCCGCGCGCCTTGCAGGTGCGGGCATGCTGGTTGGCGTGGCGGCAGGATTGCTGTTCTCGGTGGAGCTGGCGGCGATCGGGGCGCTGGCTGGGGCAACGGCGGGGGCGACGTTGCCCGCGCGGGCGGTTCGCAGGGCCGAGCGACAGCGCGTCGAGGCGCTTGGTAGAAGCCTGTCGGAAATGCTCGAAGTGGTGTCTTTGGGATTGAGAAGCGGGCTTTCGTTCGACAGGAGCTTTCAGCTGTACGGAACCCATTTCAACACGCCCTTCGCTCAGGAGTGCGCCGCAGCGCAGAGAGCTTGGACGTCCGGGCTCTCCACCAGGGAGGACGCGCTTCGCAGCTTGGCTGCCTCGTACGATGCGCCCGCGCTTGGGCGGGTGGTGGAGAACGTGGTCAGATCGCTGCGCTTCGGGACGTCCCTTGCGGAGATCCTGGAGGCGGCTTCGGTGGAAGCGCGCGCGGAGCATCGCGCTTACGTGGAGGAACGCGTGGCGAAAGCGCCCGTGAAGATGATGGTGCCTACGGGGACGCTCATCCTGCCAGCTATGCTGCTGCTGGTTTTGGGCCCCGTGCTGCTTGAACTGATGGAGGGGTTTTGAAATGGCCCCCGGAGCAAGGAGGAACGCTCATGGACGAATACCGCAGGTTGTTGGCGAAGGCGACGTGTCAAGCGGGCCGTTTGCGACGTCGGGAGGAGGGGCAGGGAACCACGGAGTATGCGATTTTGGTCGGCGTGCTGGTGGTCATTGCGATTATCGCCATCACGGTGTTCAGGCCCAAGCTCCAAGAGCTTTGGAACGCCATCGCGGAGGGCATCAACGGGCTGTAGCTTGGCTTGATGGGCGGATTCCCTGGAAATGTGCAGGTCAGAGCACGGTGGAGTTCGCCATTGTTGCGGCGGCGTTCATCTCGGTCCTTGTGGCGTTGGGGGCGTTGTGGCGCTCATTGAAGAGCGGCTTGTTCGTGGATCACGCCTTGGCTTCGGCTTCCCATCATGTTCAAGGGGTGCTGGCGGGCGGTATCGCGGACGTGTTCTTGTACTGAAGGCCGGAAGGCGCGAAGGAGGTGGCATCGGGAATGGCAAGAGAGGCGGCTATGGCGCTGCGCGCACGCGAGCCTGTTGGGCAGGCGACGGTGGAGGCGGCTGCTTTGATACCGGTTCTGCTGGTCGGGCTTCTGCTGCTGATACAGCCGGCGATCGTGCTGTACGACCGCATGGTCATGCACGCGGCCGCTTCCGAGGCGTGCCGTCTTCTGGCAACCAAGACCGATGCCGCAGGCCCGATGGACGAAAGCTGCGAAGCGTTCGTGAGGCATCGCTTGGGATCCGTGCCTTCGATCTCGTGCTTTCACGTGCACGAAGGAGGTTGCAGCTGGGGCATTGTCCTCGAGGGCGACGAGCAATCCGACGCGGTGAGCGCGACCATCTCCAACGAGCTGCGGCCGTTACCGCTGCTGGATGCCGGAGCGGCTTTGCTGGGCCTCGTGAACGAACGGGGGAATCTTGAAGTGCAGGTGAGCTGCCGGCAGCCCGTGCAGCCCGATTGGGCGAGCCGCATGGAGGCGGGCCGAAGCCCGAAGGATTGGATAGGGGCGTGGTTGCAATGAGGTGGCGCGATCCGTTTCGCGACGAAACGGGGCTGACTTCGGCGGGGATGGTCCTGGCGCTGCTGCTCACCTTGTCCCTCGTGTTCTCGGCTGGGCAGGTGTGCCGGGTGAACGCTGCGGCTTCGGAGGTGCAGAACGTGGCCGACGCCGCCGCTTTGGCAGCTGAAAACGAAGTGGCCGAGTTCATGGTGGTCGTGCGCGTGTGCGATGCGGTGGTGCTCTCGCTTTCGCTTACGAGCCTTGTGGCGACGGGCTTGGGCGTGGTCGCCCTGTGCGTGCCGACGATGGCGTCGGCGTCCGAAACGCTGCTCAAGGCGGGCCGCGACGTGTCCCATGCGCGCGATTCGTTTGCTGAGAAAGCGGCTTCGGGCTTGAACCGCTTGCAGCGCCTTTTGCCGTTCTTCTCAGGGGCGAGCGCCGCTTCGGTGGCTGCGGCGAACAATGCGGGCGCGTCGAATTACGTGGCGTTGGCGGTTCTGGCTCCTTTCGAAGGGAAGGACATCGCCGTTGGAGCGCATGAGGGTGCGTCGACCGTGCAGGACGAGGTCGACCGCGACGCTTCCGACGTGAAGCGTGCGGCTGAAGAGGCGGAACGTGCTGCTGAGCAGGCGAGCGAGGCGAAGAGGGCCGCTTTCGAGCGCGATTGCGGCGCGAATCCCGAAGCCTGCATGTACGAGCGCGCGTCTGCGCTCGCGGGAATGTCGGGGTTGGAGAACCCGTTGTACAAAAGCGTTGACGCATGGTCGTTCTCGGTTGCCCTCAAGCGAGCCCAGGCCTACTACCCGCGGCGCCTTGCGATGGAGGTTCCCGAGGGGTCGTCCGTCGGGGATCGCGCTCGATCGGCGCTTCGCTCGAGGTTCTACGCGTTCGCTTCGGAAGAGGTTGCGCGCGGGTACGTGCGGGAGACGGAGGATTCTTTCGATGCGCTGTTCCCGCGCTTGCCGAAAAACACCGCGGAGATGAGGGCTACCAGCCTGTATACCGAAGCCGTCTACCCATGCACGACGGATTCCGAGGGGCGGACGACGATGCATGCTTGGCCGGGGTGCCCGGGCGCCAGCGGAGCGGACGGCTTCGGCTCCATTGCGCACATGGAAGCCGGGTCGTACCCGACGTGCGCCCAATGCGAATTCTCGGCTTCCAGCATGGGCAAGGTTGCCGCCGCATCAAGCTCGATCGAGAACGGCTTCGAGTACCACTACGAGGCGGTGGCGGTTGCGGCGGAGCGCTACGAGAAGGCACGCGCGGAGCTCGATCCTTTGTCGAGCGAGGTCAAAAGCCGCGTTTCCGGCCTGCTTGACCGTATTCGCGAAGCGGTGGGCCATGCTGGCGACATGCGCATAAGCGCCGAGCCGCCCGGAAGGTTCGGCGTGGTGGTCCTTGCGGCGAACACGGGAAGGGAGGCGGCGTCGAGCGGGTTCGCGAGCTCGTTTGTGCAGGGGTCGCAGGCGTTGGGGGCTCGCGCGGCCGTTTCGGCAGCCACGCTCGGATCCGATCCGTCGGGCGAGGGGGCGAACGTGATCTCGTCGGTGTTGGACGGATTGCCGGACGCGGGCGTTGCCATGGGCGCTTTGAGCGCGGTGCTCGATTGTTGGTCGGCATTGCTCGAATCGTACGCGCGCGGGCAAGAGGCGCTTGACGACGCCGTTTCGACGGCTCTCGACGGCATGCCTTTGGCGGGGAACAGCGGTTTGGGTCCCTGGGCGGCGCGGGCCCTGCGGGATGCCATCGCGGCCGTGGGGCTTCAACCTGCAAACCTCGATGCCTTGAAGCCCGTGCTTGTGAACTCGGCGCATGTTGCGCGGGCCGACGGGAGCGCTTTCTCCGCGCGCCTGTTGACCTTGAAAGAGCAGGCGATCGCGCATCCTGCGCAATCGAACGACGTGTTCACGTCGATGGTGGGCGCGGTGGAACAAGGGGCGATCGAGGAGATCGCATCGTTCGACGGGAAGGTGCAGATAGCCGTTGTGGAGCTGTTGGGCGAGGGAGGCCCGTCCGTTCCGATCGAGATCACCTTGCCGCCCGTTGTGAAAGATGCGGCGATCGACGTGGTCGAGCGCGCAGCCGACGAGGTGAGGGCCGTGTACGCGCACGTGACGGGGGTGAGGGTATGGGAGTAAGGCGAAAGCTTCGAGAATCGGGCCAGATGACCGTTGAGCTTGCGGTGGCGTTTCCGGTGCTTATCGTTGTGGCCGTGGTGGCGACGAACGCGCTCCTGTTCTTTTCGGAGTGCGCGGCGTTCGACAATGCGTTTCGCGACGCCGTTCGGATACATGCGACCTCCCCTGCTTACGGGCAGGGCGTCGAGCAAAGCCGAGCGCAGGTGGCGTCCGACCTTGCTGCATCGTTCGATCGCCCCTTCGAGGCGACGCAGGTTTCGGTCGAGGGCGCAGCGGCGAGGCATACGCGCTTCACGGCTACGCTTGAGTTTTCGCCCACCTTGTTCGGACTTGGTTTGAAATCGTCGGTGTTCGGGGTTGCGCTTCCTTCCTTGAACCATACGGCGTCGTTCGTGGTGAGCTGCTACAAGCCGGGGGTGATCGTATGAGCACGATGAAGGGCAAGGATCGGGCGCGAGCGTTTGGCGGGGAGGATGGTTCGCTCCGGAAAACGATGGCGCGCCGTGCGAAGCGAGCGGGTCTGGCGGTGGTTGCGATCATATCCGCAGCCTCGTTGCTCGACCTGGCTTTTCAGCTTGCACGGCCGGGCCCTCTCCAAGAGGCCGCGGTCGAGGCTTTGCGGGGAGCGGGAATAATCGGGGAGCCTTTCGATTCGGCTGCTCGCTCGACTGAATCCTTCGGGTTGCAGCGGCTTCCCGAGGGCTTTGAGGACGAGGTCGGCCTGCCCGATGGCGCCGACGACGTGCGGGTGGACGCTCGCGCGGGCGGCGGGGTGGTGGGGTTCGTGGTTTCCGGGGAATCGGGGCGCGCGTTCGATTCGTTTCGGGACCTGCTGCTGCAAAGGGGCTGGACCGCAATGGAGGGAGGGCGGATCGACTGCGGGTCGTTCGTGAAGGGCTCGGGGGCGTATCGCTGGCTGTTCGTCGTCTGCACGCGCGTGGGCGATGCGACGAGCGTGACCGTGCATTACACGATGGAAGGAGGGGCGTCTTGATGTGCGTGCAAGATGAGGAAGAGGGAAGGGCTGCTTCGGGGGGCGTCGGCGGCGAGGGTCGGGGCATCGACGCCGATCGCCGCGCCTCGTTGGATTGCGCCTCAGCGAGCGTCGTGCCGTTGGATGTGGCGACCGGGTTCTTGCGCAGGGCTCGAGGCCTGTTGTTGGCCAAGCCGACGGACAAGGCGTTGCTTTTGCTGCCGTGCAGCGACGTGCACACGGTGGGCATGTGGCATCGCCTGGACATTGCATTCGTTGATGCGGAAGGGGTTGTGATGCGGTCGTGCCGGGACGTCGGTCCTTTTCGCAGGCTGCGCGAGCGGGGCGCCGCCGCCGTGATCGAGCGGTTCTCGTCGTGCGCTGCGCCCTGGTTCGAAGAAGGGGACCGCATAGGGTTGGAACGGGTGAAAGGAGAAAGATCGTGAAGACGTGTCCAGTGTGCGGTTCGGGGGCGTTCGACGACGCCGAGGTTTGCTACGGGTGCTTGCACCGGTACGGAAGCGATTCCGTTCAGGGAGGGCTGTCGTTGCCTCGGCCCGCTGCGCCTGTTGCGCGGCAGTCCGGCGGTGTGCGCGACGATGCGGTTGGCTCGGGGTTTGCCGCTCAGCCGAAAGGCGGGGCGGTCGCGACGCCGGGTGCGGCGGGCGAATCGGCTGAAGAAGGGGCAGGGCCCGCTCGGACGGGCGGATTCACCGGCGAGGCTGCCTGCGATGCTGCAAGGGAGCTTGGGGTTGTCGAGGGTGCAAGCTGGACGCTTCGCTTCGAGTTTCCCGGCTTCGCCCCGGTTTCCTGCTCGGCTGGCCGGCATGAAGGCGCCGCAGCTGGTTGTGCTGGCGGTTCGTCAGGCGGTGGGGCTGCGGCGGTATCGTCCGAGCCGAAGAACGATGCGTGCGGGTTTATCGTTCGGTTCCAGCCCGATGCCCCGCGCGACGAGGGCGCTCGCCGCCGTCCTTCGCACGGCAGCCACGTGCGCGCCTCGATGATCGATTCGCGCATGCTGTCCCCGACGATGGAGAAAGCATGACCGGGCACGCTGCGCTCGGCCTGGTACTTGCCGCTCTTGTCGGCGCAGCGCTGGGGTGGCGTTCGGTTCCCTGGGGGGCGGATGCGCTGTTGAAGCGGGCGTACGACCGTGCGACAACCTGGTGGTGGCAATCCCTCGAAGGATACCGGTCGTTCAAGCGGGCTTTTCCCGATCGGCCGTTGTCGGTGTCGGCGCGGGGCGAGGAGGGGGCCGTGGCTTTGTGGCTCGAAGACGCCCTGAGGGCTGCCCGGTCGGGATGCCTTGCGCAGGAGCGGGTTCAAGCGTTGAAGGAAGCAGGCTTGGAGGTGTCGCCCGCGAGCGCGGCGCGCACGGAGCGCGAGCAGGAAAAGCGGTGCTCCTTTCCGGCAACCCCGCGCAAAAGGGCGGCGCTTGCGCTGGCTGGAGCTGCATCGGGCGTCGCGATCGTTCTTACGGGCTTGCCTGCGGTGCCGTCGGCATGCCTGGCGGTGTGCGCGTTCTTCATGCTGGCGGCCGTTGCGTGCGATCTTCGCGCTCGCATGCTGCCGCTCGAATGCTGCATTGCGCTGGCTGTTGCGGGGGCGGCGTTTCAGGCGTCGTGGGCGGGCGTTGCAAGCATGGGCGCCGGATGCGCGTTCGGGGCGGTCGTGGTTGCGGTGTGCTTCGCCGTGAACCGTTGGTGGGGTGCGCGCGGGGCGGCCCCGATCGGGCACGGCGACGTGCGGTGCATGGCGTCGCTTTCCCTGGCTACCGGGGCGGCGGCGCCGGTGGGGCTGGCAGCGTGCTACGCAAGCGCCGGCGTGGTTGCGGCAGTGGGCTTGGCAACGCGCAAGCTCTCGCTTCGCGACGGTATCCCCATGGCACCGTTTTTAGCATTGTGGCTGATCGGCGGCGTATACGTTGCCGTATGCATGTAAAGGAGCCGGCGCTGTCGGGCGTTGGCGAAGCCGAATCAAGGAGGAGTTATGGAAAAGCAGGAGAACGTATGGTCGAAGCAGAGCAAGGTCAAGGCGCTTTTGGTTCGCGGGGAGGAAGACGGCGGTTCGGAAATCGTTCAAACGGTCATCGTGCTGGGGTTCGCGGTCGGCTTGGGCGCGGCGTTGATTCTGCTGCAGGGCAACATCCAAAGCGCCATCACCAAGGCGGGCACGTCGGTGACCGATATGTTCTCGAAGGTCACTTCGGGCGCGGCGTGAGGTTTTGCGGCCTGTGCGTTCCGCTGCGCAAAGGGCGCGCGCAGATTTGCGCCGAACAGGGAGGAAGCGTCGTCGCGTTCGTGGTGTCGCTTCCGATCCTGTTGGTGTTCCTGTGCGGGATTCTCGATGTCGGGCGCGCGGTGTTCTTGCGGGTTGCAGTGGACGATGCGGCTCATGCGGCATGCGCGGCTGTCTCGACGGCGCCTGCCGGAGGTGCGACGCCGATTGCGTACGATGCGGCGCTCAGGGCCGCGCCCGCCTTGGGCGCCGAAGGGCTTGCCATGCGCGTTGTCGTGGAATACGAAGCCGAAGAGGTCGTCTCTTACGATCATCACGTTTACGTGGATGCGGGCGAGTCGTTCAAGACGCGTCCGGTGCGGCTTCTGCGCCAACCCGTCGAGGTTGCCGTGCGCCTTGAAGGGCGGTATCTCACGCCGATAGGAAATGCGTTGGCTGCGGTAGCGGGCAATGCCGAGGGGCGGTTTTCGTACGAATCCCATTCGGCCGGAGCTGTCGTCGAAGGGCAGGGAAGGGGGTTTTGATGGTTCGCTCGGATAGAGGGAGCGAGACGGTGCAGTTCGCGATTGCGGCGCCGTTGCTGCTGCTGGTGGTGTTCTCGACCATGCAGGTGGGCGGCATGATGCTTGCGACAACCCAGCTGTCGTCCGATATCGTTCGGGCGTGCCGTCAGCTCGACGTGGCCGGGCTGCGGCATGCCGCCGACAAAGAAGCTTTCGTCAAGGCGGGCATCTTGGGCTCGGCTACGCAGTTGAATCCTGAGAACTTGAGCGTCGATCGGGTCCTATCCCGCTCCGAGGAGGTTGAGGCGGCGGGCTTCTCGGCTTCCGGCGAGCCTGTCGATCGCCGCTCGAAGGTGACGTCTCTTTCCTATGAGGTGCGCTACGACGTTCCCTCGATCCTGGATGTGCCCGGCTTGAGCGGTCGCTCGTTCGCTCGCCAAGTCGATTGCCGCTACGTCGAAGGCTGCGCGGTCGAGATCCAACTGGGGAGGGCGTCGTGAGCCGCCGGTTACGCTGCAACGAGGCGGCGAACATGCTGCCCCTTGCGGTGATCGCGCTGTTCTTCCTTTTCTCGGTCTTGTCGTTCGCTATCGACCAGGGGATTGCGTACGCCGCGAAAGCAAGGCAGGAGAACGCGCTGGATGCGGTTCGCTCGGCCTGTATGGATCCGACGTTCGCCTTGTACGCAAAAAACGTCGAGGATCCGGGACGGGAGGTTGCCGAGCTTGTTGTTCGCACGGCCCGGGAGGAAGGGTTCGCCGGTTCTGCAACGGTGTGGTTCTACGAGGCGGCGGAATCCTTGCTGCCGTCGTCCGAACGGCTTTGGGGGATAGGGGTTCAGCTTGAAGAGGATGCTCCTACGGTGTTCGCGCGCGGCTTCGGGGTGCCGAGCCTGCCCGTCGCCTCGCATAAGGTGATGGTGGCCGTGCCCTACGCGAGCGAGCGCGCATGGCGGCCGGATGAACGACGGTGCGGCAGGTACGGGGCGGATGCGGGATCGAACGGCGTTTCGTTCGTTCCCATGGGGTCGTTGGAGGAGTATCCCGCTCCCTTGGTGGAGGCGTTGCGTTCGGCGCTGCCGGAGCGGCAGGCCGCGTAAAGGGAAGGAGCGTTGAAATGACGATGGACGGTTTGCGACCCTCGACTCGAAAAGGAGGGTTCGCGCAGCGAGCGTCGAAGGCTGCCGATGCGCAAGCGGACGGCGCGTCTGCACGGACGTCCCGATACGGAGGCTTCGATCGAGGCGGGCCGGTTGCGCAGGCGCCGGATTCCCCTTCGGTCGAGCCTCGCCCTTCCGGCGCTCGGTTGCCGGATGGTTCGCAGCGAACGTACCGGCGCGTGCGGATGCTTGCCGCGCTGGTCGCCGTGTCGGTCGCCGTGTCGTTTGCAGCGATCGTCTACGGTTTGTGGGCGCGGGCGGCTTCGGCATCGGCGGTCGAGGAGGCGACGGCCGGAGCGGCCCCCGTGTTAGTGGCCGCCACCGACATTCGCGCGGGCGACGTGCTGACGTCGGAGTCGTTCGTGGAGAAGGACATACCCGCCGCGTATCGCGCGTCCGAGGCTATCGGGCTTGCGCAGATGGGCCAGGAGGGTTTCGAGGGCAGATGCGCGCTCGTGGACATGGCTGCTGGAACGCAGGTGCTGCCTTCGTTCGTCGCAGGTTCCGCCGATGGCGGTCGCTTGTCGGCTCGCCTTCATGCCGGGATGGAAGCGGTTACCGTGGGGGTGGATGCGGAAACGGGCCTTGCCGGTCGTATCGGCGTGCATGACACGGTGCGCGTGGTTTCAGCCGAAGGCTCTTCTTCGGGAGCCTCCGTTCTTTCCACGTTGTGCGCGCAGGCGCGGGTGCTTGCGGTAGGCGACGCCGCCGCGTCCAGCGACGGCTCGTACGCTTCGGTTACGGTGGAGGTGAAGCCCGAGGAGGCCGATGCGATTCGCGAGGCCCAGTACGCCGGGCGGGTGAGTTTGGTGATGATTTCCTCGGAAGACGCCCTGCTTGGAGGCGATGATCGTGGATAGGGCGATCGAGCGTTCGCTGAAGGGCGCCGTGCGCGACGAGGTGGCCCTTCAGCTGCGAGGCGGGCAGTTCGACGAGGCGGCGGTCGAATCTTTGATCAGGAGCGCGGTGGGCGCGGCTGCTCGGGATTGGGGGCTTTTCCTGTCACCTTTGGAATCCGAAGCGCTTGCGCAGGCCATGATAGACGACTTCCTCCATTACGGGCCGCTGCAGCCGCTTCTCGAAGATGCCTCCATCACCGAGATCATGGTGAACGGAGGGGGCGTCGACGCGTCCGATCCCGCGCTGCCTTTTCGGGACCCCGTGGTGTACGTCGAGCGGGCTGGGATGATCGAGCGCAGGCCCGACGTGGTGTTCGACGACGCGCAGCACGTTCGGCGCATCATCAACAGGATTGCCGAGCAGGCGGGCATGCGCTGCGACGAATCCCATGCCATGGGATGCGCTATGCTGCCGGGAGGCCGTGCCCGCGCAACCTACGTGGTTCCTCCCGTGGCGCCGGACGGGCCGGCGCTCAACGTGAGAACGTTCTCGGCCGATGCGCTGGGGATCGGCGATTTGATCAGCGTCGGGACCCTTTCGGAGGTCATGGCCGAGTTCTTGTGCTCGGCGGTGCAATCTCGCTGCCCCATGGTCATATCAGGGGGGACGGGGTCGGGCAAGACCACTTTGCTCGGCGCGCTTTCGGGGTTCATTCCGCCTGACGAGCGCGTTATCACCATAGAGGACACCCCGGAGCTGAGGTTACTGTCGCCTCATGTGGAGCGCATGCAGACGCGCGAGGCGAACGCGGAGGGCGAGGGCGCGGTGAGCATGCGCGATCTGGTGACGCTTGCTTTGCGACGTCGTCCTGATCGCATCGTCATCGGCGAATGCCGTGGGGCCGAGGCGTACGACATGCTGCAGGCTATGCAGACGGACCATCCCGGGTCCATGACCACCGTGCATGCGAACGACCCGGCGAACGCTATCAGCCGCTTGCGAACCATGGTCGGGTACGCCGACGGGGATTTGAGCCGCGAGGTCATCGTTCAGCAGATCGCCGAATCTTTGCAAGGCGGCTTGATCGTGCATGTCGAGCGCTTGCGCGATGGCAGGAGGAAGGTGACAAGCATCGTCGCAGTGGATTCTTTGCCCGAGGGAAGTTCGGTGATACTGCGTTCCGAGCTGTTCTCGTTCGAGGTGGAAGGCGTTGATGCGGCGGGCGCGATTGCGGGGGCATGGCGTGCGCGGGGCGTGCAGCCGCAGCGCATCAAGGAGCGTATGCGAACGGCGGGGGCGTGGTACGACCCTGCGTGGTTCTTCTCGGCGTGACAGGGGGCTTTCATGATTGGTCTCGCACTACCGGCGGTTTTGCTATGCGCTTGCTCTGCCTTGTCGTTGATCGCGTTCTCCTCGTATCGACGGCAACGCGCCGAGCTGCGATCGCGCAGCTTGGGCGAAACCGAGCTGTACGCAGCCGGGAAGGCTGCTGCGGCTGCACGCGCAAAGGTTTCGCGCAGCCCGCTTGCGACGATGCTGCACGAGGCGGGTATCGAAACCGTTCCCTCGATGTGGGTTGCGCAGGCTCTGTGCGCGGTGTTCCTTGCAGGGTGCTTGGCGGCGGCGCTTTCGGGAAGCTGTCCCGTTGGCTTTTTCACGGGCGGTGCGGCGGCCGCTGCGATTTGGCTGCGGGTGGGCGTGCTGCGAGCACGCAGGAGCGCGCTTCTGGACAGGCAATTCTGTCGGGCCTTGCCTCAGATTGCGGGCGGCGTCCGCAGCTCGCTAACGCTTGAGCGCGCGATACGCGCGGTTGCGGCGCATGTGGACGACCCGCTTCGCGAGGAACTTACCCGCGTGCTTGCCGACGCTGCATACGGGACGTCGTTGAACGTGTCGCTTGAGGAGATGGCTCGCAGGACGGCCAGCCCTGACGTGCAGGCGTTGGCCGCCGCCGTTCGCGTGCAGCAACGTTTCGGAGGGGCGATCGCTCCTGTGCTCGACATGATCGCTGCGCACGCGAACGTGCGCTTGAAGATGAGCCGCGAACTGCGTACGGAGCTCGCGGGCACGCGGTTGGCGAAGTGGTTTGTTGCGGCGGCCATGCCGGCCATCTTTCTGCTCATGTTCGTCGCCAATCCTGATTTCGCGCGCTTTTACGCAGAGGAGCCGCTCGGGTGGGCGGTGGCGGGGGTGGCTGCGTTGTGCGAGGTCGGCGGCTTGCTGGCGTGTCGGCGCATAACGAGCGTATCGAATAGTGGTCGGTGACGGGTCCGAGGGCGAATTTTGGGATTCTCATTCGTTTGAAAGGGGGCGATCGTGTTGGACGTTGTGGTTATGGGATCGCTGCTTATGTTGGGGGCGTTGCTCGGGCTTGCATCGTACGAGATCTTGGTTCGTTCATGCGCGCCGCAACCGCGCGGCTTCGCCGTGCCGGCGCGACGCGCGCGCGCGGTTGAACCTGCCCGCGCCGAAGGAGCTTTACGTCGCTGCGCGCGCGAGGCGCTGTCCGCTTTGTCCTGCGGCCTTGACCGCTTGGCTCCGGTTGCCCGCGCGGATATCGATGTGCGTCGCGACCGTTTGGCGCGGGCGGGCGTTCGCCTTGAACCGGAAACCTGGCGTAGCCTGCGTGTTGTCTGTGCTGTTGCGGCGGGTCTTTTGGCGACGCTTGCGGCAGCGTTTGCACCCGGTGCGCACGCTGCCGTGCGGATGCTTGCCTTTTGCATAGGGGTTGTTGCGGGATGGATGCTCCCCGCTCTGATCGTTTCAAGCAAGGAAAAAAGTCGGCGTCGTGACATCGAGGCCGCCCTGCCCGAAGCCATGGAGCTTTTAAGCGTGGCGCTTGCCGCCGGATCCCCGGTCGAGCAGTGCTTCAGGGAGGTTGCGGAAAGCCTGAGCGGGCCTATTTCCGAGGAACTTTTCATTGTTGACCAGGAGGTGAACTTTCTGGGTCACTCGCGCGAGGCTGCACTTGAGCATCTTGCAGCGCGTTGCCGCAGCCAAGACGTATCCGCGTTCGCGGCGCACGTGACGCAGGCCATCACCCAAGGGTCGTCCATTGCCGAAGGGCTTGCGTCCCAGGCGGCCGTGGCGCGTGAAACGGCGCAGGCTGACGTGCTCGAGCGCATTCGCACGATGCCGACGAAGCTCGACATCGTGCTGTCGATGTGCTTTCTGCCGCCGACGGTTGCGTTGGTGGTGGTGCCAACCGTGGTCAGCTTGCTGGAGTTCTTGAACGACACGATGGCGTAGGGAGGACGGGTATGCAGTATGGGAAATGCGGGTCGCGTTCGTTTGCGAGCAGGGTTCGACGTGCGATCAAGTCGGCTTCGCGAAGGCCCGTCCCGATTGCCACCGCCGTGCTCGGGGCTGCGGTTGCGGCCTGGGCCGCCTTTGCGCTCGGTGGGTTTGCGGCCGGCTTCGAACGCGAGGGGCAAGCCGAAGCGCCCGCTCCTCTTCGGTGTCTCGAGGCGACGGTTTCCTGCGAAGGATGGTCGATCGGCAACGTTGCTTTAGGGGCTTTCGTCTCGGGGTTCTCGGTCGACGGCGAAAAAATCGACAAGCAGATGCTGTTCGAAGGGCCGGGCACGTGCGTCGTCGACGTTCCCGAAGGATTTTACGAGCTGTCGCTGCAACTGCCCGTGATTATGGTGGAGGACGGGTCGATGCGCGCTGCGGGGGATCCGGTCCCGATCCGATTCGGTGAGTCGGGTTCGCCTGCTCGGGCGGCCGTTGCTTACCGGGATATCGAATCAGCCGCGTTGCCCGATCAAGATCTGTCCGAAATCGCAAGGTCGAGCTTTCGCGATCAAAACGATGCCGAAAAAGCGCTTGCGCAGGCAAGAGCGAAGCGCGACGAAGGAAGGGGGTAGGGTATGCGCAGAGTTTACGCGAAAGCCGTTTCGCTGCTGCTCTCGGTGCTTTTGCTGGCGGTTGGGTTCGCAGCGTGCCTCCCGCGCGAGGCGTTCGGATACGAGTACCTGCATTCCGACACGACCAGCATCTACAATCGTGCTTGGATATCCGCGAGCCCTTCGGGCTATCTTGAGCTGATCGGCTCGGATCCGAACGGCCCCAGACCGGGCATGCCGAACTGGGAGCTTCCGGGCGGGACGAACGCTTACGTGGTGGCCTACCAGTTCGCGATTTGGGGAGACGCCGGCGGGCAGGACGACCTTGTCTGGTACACGGCGGGCAACGGAAGCTGGTCTAGGGGCGGCGCGAACATGGGCACCGGGGATTTGACCGGCAGCAAGAACGGCACGGGGTTCGGCTGCATCGCTACGTACGGGTACGGATGGGGCGGCACCGTCCTTTCGAGCCACGGCGGCCTGGACGAGCTCATGCACAACCATATCTACATTCACAGCACGATTGCCGGGGTGGGCGATACCGAGGGGACGGGCCTGCGCAATTACGGCAGCGTCGACTTCTGGCCGCGCGTCAGCATCCGCTACGATGCGAACGGCGGCTCGGGCGCGCCCGGCTCCCAGTACAAGTACATCGGCAGCGTTGGCGCGGTGTCTTCGAAGCTGCCCGTTCGCGTGGGGTATACGTTCGAGGGATGGTCGACCGAAAGACAGGGCCCTGTGAACGTTCGTCCTGGTCAGAAGATTGGCTATCAGGATTGGAACCTTCAGGTGGAAAGCCTTGTGCCGCACGGATGGAACAACGGGCCCTCTGACTTCTGGCGCGATCCGAGCGCGGGGCGTCCTTCGCCGAGCGGTTCGAACACCATCACGCTGTATGCCCAGTGGAAGCCTGTATCCTACGTTGTCTCGTACGAAGGAAACGGCGCGACCGGGGGATCGACGAGCGATTCCGTGCACGTGTACGACGCTCCCAAAGCCTTGACGATGAACGGGTACGAGCGCTCGTACCGGTTGACGTGCGACGCGCAAGGCGGGTCGATGGGCGTCGCCTCGCTGGCATGCGTTTGGCCGTGGGCGTCGTGGAACGCGCGTCCTGACGGCTCGGGCGAGTCCTACGGCGACGGCTCCCTGGTCAAGAACATGCGATCCACGAAGGGAAAGGCAACGCTGTACGCCCAATGGCGTCCCGGCGCCGTTGTTCTTCCTGATCCCGGGGAAAAGCCCGGGCACGTGTTCGAAGGCTGGTACTCGGCTGCGTCGGGAGGCGACTTCGTGGGCAGTGCCGGCGCGTCGATTTCGATAGCGGCCGATACGACGTGCTACGCGCGTTGGCAAGTGCTCGCCGAGGTGACGTACTATGCGGATGGACAGGTTCTTTCGGGGTTCGGGGACCTGCTGCCCGCGGGAGTGGCGTACCGAACGAGCACAGAGGCTGCCGCAGCGGCCGTCAAGCAGGATTGCGCGGGGTTCGAGGGGTGGTTCGTGGACGCTTCGTGCACGAAGCGCTACGCGGAAGGATCCCCGCTGCCAAGCGAAGGCCTTCGCTTGTACGGCCGCAACAAGGTTTCCGTGAGCTATGCGCAAACCGATCGCAGTACGGCGCTGTTCGCCGACCGCACGCTCTACGCCGATAAAGATGCAGGCTCGCTGCTTGATCGGGACGCGCTTCTGCCGCCGGGCGAAACGCTTTTCTACGGCGATCGGATCACGTTCGACCGCGGGCCTTCCGTGTGGTTCGAAGATCGCGATCGCCTGCGCGAAGCGTCGTGCGAGCCGGGCGCCTACGCTACGGCCGCAGCCGAAGGGCTGCCTGCGCGCACCGTGGTGCTCACGTGCAACACGATTGCGTACCTCAACTGGCGCATTCCCCTCTACGACGGCGTAGCCGTGTCGTAGAGGCCGTGTGGTAGAGGGGCTCCTGCGGGGTTGCTTTTTAGAGGGGGCCGACGGTGCTGCGTCGGCCCCCCGGCGGCTTCCCTTACGCTCGCGCGGCCGCCGCGTTGCCGCCGGCCCTCGAGCTTGACGCTCGCAGCTTTCCGGCAACCAGGCCGGACGCGATCAAAACGGAGGCGAACAGCAGCACGATACCGATATCGCCCAGAATGGGGCTGATCGCATCCCAGGACACGGCGTCAAGGCGAAGCGCTCGGCTCACGGCGTCGTTGAACCAGGACGCAGGCGTGAAGTACGCGGCCACTTGCACTTCGGGGGCGAGCAAATCCAGGCTGACCCATGCACCGCCCAAAAACGCCATGAGCAAGCCCAGCACGTTGCCCGCTGCGTTTGCGATGGGCTCGCTCGTTCCTATCTGTCCGAGCAAGAACCCGATGCCCAACGGAACAAGCGAGAACGCCAGCGAAGCGCCCAGCATCAAGGCTATTCCAGCGGGCGGCACGCTTCCTAGCGACGATCCGAACACCGCGATGCCCAAGCCGATGCTGAACCCTCCTATCATCAAAGTTACGGACAGGCAGCCCAAGGTCATCTGCAGCCCGTACGAAAGCGGGCTAACCGGCGACGAGACGTTGCGCCGGGATACGTCGGTGCGGTTGAACGAGTTCATAAGCAGGCTTACGCATACGATGATGGCCACCGTGAGCGTGTACGTGCTCCATTGCAGGTAGAACGCCAGCTGATCGGTAGGGGCTGCGGCGTCTGCCGAGGTGACGGCGTCCACGCTCGCCGTATGCGCGGCCGCCTCGTTCGCCTGCTTCACCAAGCTGTCTGCTTCGGCTGCTTCGTCAAGAGCGGCAGCGGCGGCCACCAGGGAAAGGTACCGATTGACATCTTGATCGAACAGCGATCCTGACATCGACTGGTAGCTGTAAACCGATTCCACAACAGGTGCGTCTCCGCCCGTCCTGGCTGCGTTCACGTACGCTTCCCCGAAGCCGTCGGGAACAATGAACAAGCATTCGACCAGGCCCGTTGCTATGGCGTCTTGCAAAGCGAGCGTGTTGTCCTCCACTTCGACCAGCGTCGCCCGTTCGGCAAGGTGATCTTCCAGGCCGCGCGACAGGTCCGACCCGTCCCGGTCGATCACGGCGATATTGGCCGTGTAGCTTTCGAATTCGTCTTGACCGGTGTCCGCGGCAACGCCGCTGGTGACGAACACGCCCATGGCACTCAGCCATACGGCGTACACCAGCAGGTACACAGGGTGGCTGAGTGCAACGCGAAGGGCTGCCTTAAAGATGCTCATAGCGTTGCCTCCTAATGAAAAGAGCGGACAGAGCGAACAGGACCGCGCCGAATGCAAGCAGAACGAGCATCTTCTCGAAGAACGGCCCCAGCGCGTCGTAGTAGTACAGGCTGTAGAACAGATCGGTCGTTAGCTTTGCGGGGTTCAACGTGGCGGTTATCGGAAATGCGCGGGCGATGCTGTCGGCAAGCTGCATGCACGGTTCGCCGTACAGGCCCGCGAACAGCGACAGGAAGCAGGTCGCGCCCGTCAGGATGCCCGATTTCGCGGGAAGGCTCATTTTCGGCAGCGCGCCGATAAGGGTGCCGAGCGCCGTGGCCAGCAGCGCGGCGGCCGCCAGTCCCACCATGCACAGCCCTTCTCTTCCTCCGAAGTCCACCCCTACGACGAAGCGAATGTAGGCGAACGCCGCCAAAAGGCATGCAAGGGCCAGCGACCAGCTTGCCGCCAACGTGGCTGCCAGCGCTTTCGTGCGGCTGATCGCCCCTACCGTGCGTCGCGCTCCCAAAATCGAGAGATTGGGTTGCATCTGGCATAGGGCGAACATGGAAACCTGGCTGGTGAACAGGGCCGCCATGCCTAAAAGCGCGTAGTAGAACCGAACGCTTTGGGAAGGCGAGCTGTGCGTGAGCGATACCTGTTCGGTTGCCGCCGGGGCGTCGAGGGCCTGCCGCACGGCGTCGGCGTCGGCCAGTGCAAGCGGGTTGGTGCGGGCGATCTGCGTCAAAAGCTCCGCGTTCTGCGCGTAGGAATCGGCGATGGTCTGCAGGATGGTGGCATTGATGCGGCTCAGGCTGCTGTTAAGGCTTTGCGTTCCCGCTGCCGCGATGAGCACGGGATTGCCCTCGTCGTCGACGGAGAACCCTCCGGCCACCTCGCCGCTTCGGACCAAGTCGCGTGCAGCGTCCTCGCTTGCCACCTGCCGAACGTCCAGCAGTCGGTCGTTGCCGGTGCTCAGCTGGTCGATCATCTGCGCAAACGCAGAGCCTTCATACGCGGCGTCCGCAACCACGACGCTCGGCACGGGACTGATCGACTCCTGTGCGTCAAGCCCTGAGAACATGAACATGAACAGCGTCGAAAGCAAAATGGGGAAGGCGAAGGCCCAGACGAATAACGACGGCGTTCGCGTGAGCATCTTCGCGGTGTATTTGAACGTGGTCCACATGGCCCCTCCTAGGAATCCCGCAGTTCGGTTCCGGTGATCTCCAGGAACACATCGTTGAGGGTGGGCGGTTCCGCCCAAATGCGACCGGGGGCCGCGCCGTGGGATTTCAGCACGTCCAGCACGTCGGCCACGTTGTGCGTGCCGTTGTCGCAAACGGCTTCCAGCGCCTCGCCGTCGAACGATGCGCGCAGTACGTGCGGCAGCTCCCGCACGTCGGCCACAAGCGCTTCGGGAGCTTCGTCCAGCTCGATGCGGATGCGTTCGCCGGTTCTTATCATGGCTTTGAGCTCGTCGTTCGTTCCCGCGGCTATCGTGCGGCCGCGATCCATGATCATGATGCGGCTGCATATATCCTCCACCTCTTCCATGTAGTGGCTCGTGTACACCACGGTGGAGCCTTCGGCGTTCAGGCGCTTGATGCCTTCCAGAATGGAGTTGCGGCTTTGCGGGTCCACGGCTACGGTGGGTTCGTCGAAGAAGATGAGCTCGGGCTTGTGCGCGATGCCGCAGGCGATGTTCAGGCGTCGCAAAAGGCCGCCCGACAGCTTGCGGGGGCGGTGCTTGACGAACTCCTCCAGGCCCACGAACGCGATCGCTTCGTCTACGAGCGCGCGCCGGCGCAGCCGGTCGGACACGTACAGCGAGCAGAAGTAGTCGATGTTCTCGCGCACCGTCATCTCCTCGAACACCGCAACGTTTTGCGGAACCACGCCGATGCGCCGCTTCAGGTCGTAGCGCGTCGGCGCCATGGGCTCTCCGAACAGGTTGATGGTTCCCTTGTCGAAGGTGAGCAGCTGCAAGATGCAGTTGATGGCGGTGGTTTTGCCCGATCCGTTCGGACCGAGCAGCCCGAATATCTCGCCGGGTGCGATATGCAGGCTGAAATGGTCGAGCGCGATGGCGCTGCCGTAGCGTTTGACCAGGTTGTCGACGGCTATGATGTCCATGGGAGTTCCTTTCTCGGACGCTTCGCGGCGCGTTTTTTCGCAAGCCCGCAAGCGTTGTCACCATAATCGCCCGTTTGACCGGAGTTCGCCAGTGAGCGCGGTCATCCCCTTGGCCGCAAGGCCATGACATCTGTCACGAAAGCGTCGGCGCGCCCATGCCTTTTCCGCAAAGCTTGCGTTGACCTGCTACCATGGGCGCATGGAGAGAATCGTCGACAAGGTTGCCGTGCTTGCCTGCACGGCGTTGGGCGTCGCCGTTGTCGCGTGGAACGGTGCGTACGTGGCCGCGATGCTGATCGCAGTGCTGTTCTCGGCGCTTGCAGAGGTGCTTCCGCGTCGTTGGGCGCGGTGGCTGCCGTGCTCTTATGCGCTCGCGTGCCTGGTCGATCCGGTGCTCGGCACGTTTCTGCCGCTTGCGGTGTACGATCTGGCGCGCGGCTCCTGCCGGGTTCTTCGGTTTGGATGGCTGCTTCCCGCGTTCGTGTGCGTTCTGCGCATGGAGTCGCTTGCGGCCGTTGTCATGCTGTTCGGATGCGTGCTCGCCTACGCGCTCGCACGTCGCACCGCCGTCAGCTTGCGCGAGAAGGAAGAGGCCCGTCATTTGCGCGATGACCTGCGGGAAGGGACGTTGGCGCTCGAGGAGAAAAACGCCCAGCTGCGCGAGCGGCAAGACCTCGAGGTCCGTTTGGCCACGCTGGCCGAGCGCGGCCGCATCGCTCGCGAGATACACGACAACGTGGGTCATCTTCTGACGCGCGCCATCATGCAAACCGAGGCGCTGCAGGTGGTCCATCGAGACGACGAGCGCGTGCGCTCGGAGCTTGCCCAGGTGGGCGAGACGCTGCACGAGGCCATGGGCACCGTGCGTGCGAGCGTCCATGACCTGCACGACGACGCGTTCGACCTGGAAACGCAGGTGCGCGCTGCGGCCGAGGCGTGCGCGCTGCCGGTTCGCATTGAGTTTCGGGCGGACCACGTGCCCGCGGAGGTCGGCTACGGCTTCATTGCTATTGTGCGCGAGGCGCTTTCCAACGCGGTGCGTCATAGCAACGCCGGCATGGTAGAGGTTTCGGTGGTGGAGCATCCGGGATTCTATCGGCTCGTCGTGCATGACGACGGCACGCGTCCGCCCGCGATGGGCGAAGACGGGCGCGGCATCGGCCTGACCACGATGGAAGATCGGGCCCGTGCGCTGGGCGGCGTGTTCCGTGTGTCGTTCGAAAAGGGATGCAAGGTGTTCGCGTCCGTGCCGAAAGGCGCGGGGGAGGAGCGGGTATGATCGACGGTTCCAAGGCAAATGGACGATCCATTCGCGTGGTCGTCGTGGACGACGATGCGTTTGTTGCCGCATCTCTTGCAACCATTCTGTCGGCCGAGCCCGACGTGGACGTGGCCGCCTGCGGCGAAAACGGGGAAGATGCGGTACGGCTCTACGATGCGCACGAGCCCGACGTGCTGCTCATGGATATCCAGATGCCGGGCATAGACGGCTTGGCCGCGGCCGAGCGCATCTTGACCGCCCGTCCCTCTGCGCGCATCGTGTTTCTGACCACATTCTCCGATGACGAGTACATCGTTCGCGCACTCCGCCTGGGCGCGCGCGGCTACCTGATCAAGCAGGAGGTTGCCACCATTGCGCCGGCGCTGCGCAGCGTTATGTCCGGCCAGAACGTGCTGGGGGAGGAGGTGGTGGGCCGCGTGGGCAAGCTCATGGGAAGCCACGCTGCTTCGACGGGCCAACGCGGTGCTCAAAGCGACGGCCTGCTCACCGAACGCGAGCAGGCCGTCGTGTCGCTGGTGGCCGAAGGCCTCGACAACAAGGAAATCGCCGCGCAGCTGTACTTGAGCGACGGAACCGTGCGCAATCACATCAGCACGATCCTGCAGAAGCTGGGATGCAAGAACCGCACCCAGCTTGCCGTTTGGTACTATCGGGGCGCATGAGTCTTCGCGCCCCGGCGCTACACCAAAATGTCGGCGAACGCTTTCTCGGCTTCTTCTTGAAGCTTCTCCTCGATGGACAGGTACGCGTCAAGCAGCTTGTTGCACGAATCGGTCAGGCTGCTGCCGTGCGCCCCGTCGCGATGCAGCAGCTGCATGTCCAGCGCCGACTCGGTGTCTTTGATGATGCGCCAAGCCTTGCTGTACGCCATGCCCATGCTCTTCGCGGCTGCGTTGAGCGATCCCGTTTCTCGTACGCCCAAGCACAGGCTGGCGATGCCCCGCCCGAACAGCGATCCGCTGTCGGAGTCGGGGTTCATGATGGAAAGTCGAATGGTCGGCTTCAGGTTCGCAAGCTCGCTCATGGTCTCGTCCTTTTCTCGTACGGCGCTCGTGGCCGGTTCGTCTATCGTTTGCTCAGGTTGTCAAGGAACCGCAGCGCTGCGGTTTCGATGTCGCCGGTTCCCGCGTCGATCACGTCGGTGAAGCGAATGGGCAGCTCGTCCAGCTCGGCAAGCCCGCGAGGGATGTCGTGCTTGCCCGTTTCGCGCGCGATCAGCTCGTTGAGCGCGCACCCGGTAAGGGCAGCTACGTCGTCCGGCAGCGGCGCGCCCGGTTCGATGTCGTGCAGGGCGCGGTACACGTTGTCGCCGAATTTCGCCCAATGGGCGGTGCTGGCAATGAGCACCGGGTTCTGCCTGCGCAGGTTCTCGGCCACCTGGTAGGCTACGGCCGTATGCGGATCCAGCAGGTAATCGTGCTCGTCCAGCACGGCCTTGATGGTTTCCAGGCACGCGGCGTTGTCGATGGAGTCGGATGCGAACGTCTCGCGCACGCGGGCGAACGTGCTCTCGTCAATGCGGAAGCGGCCCTGTTCGCGCAGGTCGGCCATCCAGCCGGCGATGGCCTCGGCATTGCGGTCGGTCAGCTCGAACAGCTGGCGCTCCAGGTTCGACGATACCAGAATGTCCATGGACGGCGACGGCGTCAGCACGAAGTCGCGATCGGAAATATCGTACGTGCCCGTGTTGATGAAGTCCGTCAGCACGCGGTTCTCGTTGCTGGCGCACAGGAGCATGCCAAGGGGCACGCCCATGCGCTTGGCGTAGTACGCGGCCAGGATGTTGCCGAAGTTGCCGGTGGGAACGCATACGTCCAGCTCGTCGCCGGCGCCCAACTTGCCATCCGCCACCAGCTGCGCGTAGGCCGATACGTAGTACACCACCTGCGGCAGCAGTCGTCCCCAGTTGATGGAGTTCGCGCTGGAAAGCGCCACGCCCTGCTTGTCAAGCAGCTTCTGCGCGAACGCGTCGTCGTTGAACACGTTCTTCGCGCCCGTTTGGCAGTCGTCGAAGTTCCCGCGCACGCCCCATACCTGCACGTTGCGGCCCTGCTGCGTGGCCATCTGCTTGAACTGGATGTCGCTCACGCCTCCGTCGGGGTACATGACGGCAATGGACACGCCGTCCTGGTCGCGGAACCCTTCGAGCGCCGCTTTGCCCGTGTCGCCGGAGGTGGCTACCAGAATGAGGAATTCGTGGTCAAGTTTTCCCTGGTCGCGCAGCTGGCTGGCGCTGGCGGAGAAGAACCGCGGCAGGCACTGCAGCGCCATGTCCTTGAACGCGCTCGTGGGGCCGTGCCACAGCTCCAGCACGTGCGTGTTCGCGTTGAGCGACGAAATAGGGCAGACGGCCTGGCTATCGAAGTTGTCGCCGTAAGCCTGAGCCATAAGC
Organism: Paraeggerthella sp. LCP19S3_G8; assembly: GCF_052119225.1. Taxonomy (NCBI): domain Bacteria; kingdom Bacillati; phylum Actinomycetota; class Coriobacteriia; order Eggerthellales; family Eggerthellaceae; genus Paraeggerthella; species Paraeggerthella sp. LCP19S3_G8. The sequence goes on along the minus strand of NZ_JBQKFQ010000007.1, from coordinate 127,321 downwards.
GCGTCTACGGTTTCGGCCGGCAGGTCAACGTCGAAGGCGCGGTAAACGTAGGATGCGCGCTGCGCGTACGGCATCTGGGCCAACGCGGTTATGCCCTCAAGGGAAAGCTGCGGAATGCTCTGGGGAACGTACAGCCCGCCGCCTGCGGCCAGACCGTCGACGACGGCTTCCGTGAACGTAACCGGGCGTTCGGTCCGCCCGCGCGTATCGATATAGAGGTTTTCAGCCATGTTCTGCGCTTTCTGCCCGAAGTCCTGCAGTTCATTATCCATTTTCAGTATACTATGCGGCCCTCGTCGGCAAGCAGGAGAATCGGCAAGGGAATTACGCTCTTCGCCGAAGGCCGCGCCCATCGTTCGCTCCGAAACCGCAATCGGCTTGCGGTCCCGCCTTCGCGTCCGTCTGTAGAAAATGTTAACTATGGCTTCCATTTGCAAAATGTTTGCTATAAGATACTTTGTGTTATACAAAGCTAACTCGATGGGAGTCGACATGGACAACGCAGTGGCTGCCAGCACGCAGGGAGCTATTTCTCAAGCCTCGGTGCCGAGCGCGACGGTTCATCAAATGCCGCTATCGTTTTTGAGAAGCGGGGAGGTGGCCGTGATCGCGAAGGTGCGAGGCAAAGGCGAGCTGCGCCATCATCTGGAAACCCTGGGATTCGTCGAGGGCGTCCAAGTGCAGGTCGTCGCGCATGCGGCTGGCGACTTGATCGTGGAGATCAAGGGTTCCCAAGTTGCGTTGAGCCAGCAGGTGGCGTCGCGCATCATCACTGCAGCTTAAAAAGCGGCTTCTGCGCGGAAGCACGGTTTTTCACCGTGCGCTTTCGTGCGTGCTTCGCCCCACGCCGTGCCGAACGGTTTCGCAATCAGCGACCAAGGTGCCGCGCGCGGGGCGTTTCTGTCGGGCGAGCAAAGCGGAAATAGAGTTAAGGAAGGAGAACGTGCATGACTGAAGGTCAGAACAGAACGCTGCGCGACGTGGCAATTGGGGAGGTGGCTACCGTCCGCCGTCTAACGGGGGAGGGCGCCCTTAAGCGCCACATCATGGACATGGGCATCACGAAGGGCACGGACGTGTTCGTTCGCAAGGTTGCGCCGCTTGGCGATCCGCTCGAGGTCACGGTGCGCGGCTACGAGCTGTCGCTGCGCAAAAGCGAAGCGGAAAGCATCCTCGTCGGCTGACGCTCTCGCGCGTGCGCGAAGCATGCGTCAGATGACGAGGATCGGCGCGAAAGCGCTTCTTTTTTGGGAATGAGTTAGCAGAAGTTAACTTGCTGGAAAGGCAGACAATGACAATTCGAATAGCGCTTGCCGGAAACCCTAACTGCGGCAAGACCACGATGTTCAACGACCTGACCGGTGCAAGCCAATACGTTGGCAACTGGCCGGGCGTGACCGTCGAAAAGAAAGAGGGTAAGTACACCCGCAACAAAGACATCGTCATCACGGACCTTCCGGGCGTGTACTCGTTGTCCCCGTACTCTCCTGAAGAGATCGTGACGCGCGACTACCTGCTGAAGGGCGGGCCGGACGCCGTCATCAACTTGGTTGACGCTACGAACCTCGAGCGCAACCTGTACCTGACCACGCAAATCCTCGATCTGGGCGTGCCGGTGGTCGTTGCGCTCAACATGATGGACCTGGTGAAGAAAAACGGCGACAAGATCGACGTCCCCGGCTTGTCCGCACGGCTGGGCTGCCCGGTCATCGAGACTTCGGCGCTCAAAGGCCATGGCATGGAGCAGCTTTTGGACGCCGCCGTGAAAGCGGCGAAGGAAGGCGCGGCTCCGAAGCCTCGGCTGCCGTTCGATGCGGTCGTCGAAGACGCCGTTGTCAAGATCGAGGGCATTCTGGGCAGGCGCGTTTCTCCCGCTACGGCGCGCTGGTTCGCCATCAAGCTGTTCGAGGGCGAGGACATGACCGTTGCCAGCTTGGACCTTCCCGCAAAAGATCTCAGCGCCATCGATGCCTTGCGCAAAGAGGTCGAAGACGCGCTTGACGACGACGCCGAGAGCATTATCACAACCGAACGCTACGATGCCGTCACGCAGGTGGTTGCCGACACGGTGAAGCGCTCGAGCAAGGGCATGACCTCGACGCAGAAGATCGACCGCGTGGTGACCAACCGCTGGCTGGGCCTGCCCATCTTCGTGGTGATCATGGCGCTTGTGTACTATCTGGCCATTTCCGTGGGAACGGGCGTCGTTACCGACTGGGCGAACGACGGCATTTCCGGCGACGGATGGCTCTACACCGGCAACGAGCAGTACGAAGAAGCCGTCGGCGCCTGGGAAGAGAGCGTGGCCGAGGCCGAGGAGGCCGGGGCCAGCGAAGAGGAAATCGCGTCCCTTAAAGAGGAGGAGCCCGATCCCTCCGAGTTTGGCCTGTGGATTCCCGGCTTGGGCACGGTGCTGGGAGACGCCCTTGAATCGGCCGACGTCGCCCCGTGGCTCCAAAGCCTTATCATGGACGGCATCGTCGCGGGCGTGGGAGCCGTTATCGGGTTCGTTCCGCAGATGATCATCTTGTTCTTGCTGCTCGCGTTCTTGGAGGGCTGCGGGTATTTGGCGCGCGTCGCCTTCATCATGGACCGCATCTTCCGCCGGTTCGGCCTGTCGGGCAAGAGCTTTATCCCCATGTTGGTGGCTTCCGGTTGCGGCGTGCCCGCCGTCATGGCCACGAAGACCATCGAGAACGAGCGGGATCGCCGCATGACCATCATGACGACCACCATGATTCCCTGCGGCGCGAAAATGCCCATCATCGCGCTGGTGTTCGGCGCCATTGCGGGCGGCAATACCGCGGAAACCTGGTGGGTCGCGCCGTTGTTCTACTTCTTGGGCGTCATCGCCATCATCATTTCCGGCATCATGTTGAAAAAGACCCGCATGTTCGCGGGCGAGGTGTCCCCGTTCGTCATGGAACTGCCGTCCTATCACCTGCCTACGGTGAAGTCCATTTTGCTGGCTACGTGGGAGCGCATTCGAAGCTACATCGTGAAGGCCGGTACCATCATCTTCCTGTCCACCATCGTCATCTGGTTCCTCATGAACTTTGGCGACACGGGCGCGGGCTTCGGCTTGCTTGATTCCGAGGCCGAAGGCTACATCCAGAAAAGCCTTATGGCTGGCTTGGGCAATGCGATCGGCTGGGTGTTCGCGCCGCTTGGCTTCGGCGACTGGCAGGCTACGGTCACGTCCGTCACCGGATTGGTGGCGAAGGAGAACGTCGTGGCCACCGTTGGCATCATCACCAGCTTGGGCGATGCGGGCGAGGCCGACCCCACCATGTGGGCCGCGTTCGCCGGCATGATGGCGGGTTCCGTTCCGGCGATCTTGGCCTTCTGCGCCTTCAACCTGCTGTGCGCGCCGTGCTTCGCTGCTATCGGCACTATTCGCCGCCAGATGGAAAGCGCGAAGTGGACATGGTTCGCCATCGGGTACATGACCGTGTTCGCATGGTGCGTGGGGCTTATGTTCTACCAGTTCGGCGGCTTGTTGTCCGGCGAGGTGGAGTTCAACGTGTGGACGGTTGTGGCCATCGTGATTCTGGGCGGCATGTTGTTCCAGATGTTTCGCCCCATGCCGTCGTACGAGAAGAAAAACGCTGTCGAGGGCTTGAAGGCCGAAGGCGGCGCTGCGTAGGCTCGTGAAGCTGGATCGCGAACGAGAATCTTGCTGAAGGGGTTGGGCGGCGCGCCAAGACGGGGCGCCGCCCGCCCGCATTTGCAGCGTATTGGAAAGGAGCTGGACATGTTCGGTTTGGAATTCACCCCCGCTACGGTGATCGTGGGGCTGCTGGTTGCGGCGTTGGCGTTTCTGGCCGTGCGCCGCATGTGGCGCAACGGCATGTGCGATTGCCACAAGGGCGACGACGCCCACGGAGGATCGTGCTCGGGAGGTTGCGGAGGCTGCGCCGGCTGCGGAGCCGTCGACCAGATGATGGCCGATATGAAGAAGGCGGCGGACGCCCGTCGCTGAGCGAGCATCGAAGGGGATTGCCCCGGGTTCGCGATATATGGAGGAATTGTATGCCAAAGCAAACTTTCCTCAAAGGTAGTTGACGTGCAGATCAAAGTTAACCTATACTAACAAATGTCAACAGGGACGCGAAAGCAAACCTGAAGGACACCTCCTCTTTTTGCTGACCCGGTGGTGGAGACTCCCTCGTCTGGTCGTCCACCACACAGCAGCCGGCGAGGGATCTTCCCCCTCTTCCCTCGCCGGCACTCTCCTCGTACTGCTTCCATTCTGTTCGGGCTTCCCCTGCTCTTGCGATGCCGTGTGGTACCATAGCACGGTGATCGAAGGAGGATTCAGTGGAAAAGATGTCCATGTCGCACGAAGACTACCTTGAGGCGATCGTCATGCTGGGGGGTACGACGGAAGCGTCCGTGAGGTCGGTTGATATTGCGACGAAGCTTGGCGTTTCCAAGGCTTCGGTGAATAAAGCCGTTTCGCTGCTCAAGGAAAAGGGCCTGGCCGAGCAGCCTTACTACGGGGATATCACGTTGACCGACGAGGGGTACGAATACGGCGTGTCGGTGCTCGATCGGCATCACATGCTGTTTACGTTCTTGACCAAGGCTCTCGGAGTGCCGGACGAGCAAGCCGAGAAGGAGGCGTGCCTCATGGAGCATGCTATCAGCGACGATTCGTACAAAAAATGGAGTTCTTATATTAAGAAACTCGATTTGTAAGGGTGTTCGGGCCGCGTTCGCGCGGCCCTTTTTTCGCGGCTATCAAGGCGTTCAACAAATTGGAGACAGGCCGTTTCGAGCCGTTGCCTTCGGTGGCAGCTCGGGTTGCGGTGTGGTATCCTTGCAGCAGCTCTCGCATTAAACAAACCATTCAACGAAACACGATGCAAAAGGGGCGCAATCCAGGTGTCAAGGCAGGCGAATATTCTCTCGTTCGACGAGGCAAAACGCGACGTGGGCGCATACCGCTCATCGAGGGTCGTGCCATCGATGCCCCCTCGGTTCTCCGATGATCTTTCCACCTTCGAATCGCCGTTTCGGCAGGCTTCCGCCCGCGGCTCTTCGTCGCGCGCTTCGGCGTCGACGGTGCGGGCCGTTGCGTCTTCTCGTTTCGAGCAGCCCCGCGCTTCCGCGCGCAGCGGAAGGAATGCCGTGCGCGTCGAGCCGTCTCGCCCGGCTTCGGTCGGCCGTCATGCCCGCTTGTCCGACGATCCGTTCGGCGCTTCGAGCCGTTCGGCAGCGGCGGATCGTCCGGTTTCGCGCCGCAGCGACGAAGCGGATCGAGACGATGGCGATCGCGCCGAGAACCGCGGCGGCGAACGCGTGTCCCGGATGGTCGCTTTCAAGAAGAAGCGCGCCAAGGACAAGGCGGGTCGGGCGTTCGCCAAGCAGTTCGGGGACGCGCGTCAGGGGTCGGACGGGGAAGCGTCGGGCTCTCGCGCTGCCGTGTACAAAGGCGAGATGGGCGCGAAGCATCGGCAGGCTGCGCGCATGCAGAACGAGTCGAGCCCCCGTGCGTCCAAGAAGCGCGGCTTCTCGTTCGGTTCCGTTGCGGCGTTGAAATCGTCTCCGAAGTTCATAGCCACGGCCGCGGTTGCCGCGTGCTTGGCTCTTTCGTGCGTGTTCCTGTATCCGGCCGCCCAGCAGTACTATCACGCGGTTCGTGAAAACGATCGCTTGCAGGCGGAGTATGCTGCCCTCGAAGAGCGCAACGAGGCCCTGCAAAGCGACGTGTCGTCCCTTCAGACCGATTCGGGCGTGGAGGCGCGCGCTCATGAGCAGTTCGGATGGGTGAAAGATGGCGAAGAAACGGCTACCGTGCGCGGTCTTGAAATCGAGAAAGAGGACGCCAGCACGTTTCGCGCCAACATAACCCCCGGCAGCATCGAGGCTCCCGATACCTGGTACTCGCCGTTTTTCGATGCGCTGTTCGGTGTCGAGTAGGAGGCCTTTCGTGGAAAAAGACGTCGACGGCTCGCGCGTGCTGCATGCTGGCCGATACGCGGCAATCGATATCGGAACCGTGACGTGCCGCATGTTGGTTGCGGACGTGGACGAGCAAGGACGGCTGCACGAGCTGGATCGCGAATACCAGATCACGAACCTTGGCGAAGGGGTGGATGCTTCGGGCGTGCTGAAGCCTGAGGCCATGGAGCGCGTGGCGTCTGCCGTGAAGGGTTATCGCGAGGTGTTGGATTCCTTCGTCTCGCCCGATCATCCGCTGGTGCACGTGACCGCTATGGCCACGTCGGCTGCGCGCGACGCGCGCAACGCCGCGGAATTCGCAGGCATGCTGTCTGCGCTGGGCGTTTCCCTGTCGGTTATTCCGGGGCAGAAGGAAGCGTCGCTCTCGTTCAAAGGGGCTTCGTGCGATTTTCCCGGCGAGCAGCTTGTGGTCGTCGACATCGGCGGGGGCTCTACCGAGGTCGTAGCAGGTCCTTCCGGCGGCGATCCCGTGAAATCCCATTCGTTCAACATCGGGTGTCGTCGCGTGACGGAAAAGTTCCTGGCCTCCGATCCTCCAAGCTGCGCCGAGCTGCAGGCCGCTCGTGCGTGGATTTCTTCGGGCATGTCCTTGTTTTTCGAGGAGTTGAGGGCGTCGGGCTTTCGCGCTGATCGGCTGGTCGCGGTGGCGGGAACGGCTACAACGGTGGTTTCCATCCGCGAGCGCATGAGCGTTTACGACACCGCTCGCGTTCACAAGGCGCTGGTCGACCGTCCTGCGCTCGATCAGGTGTACGACCAGCTTCGCAGCGTTGTGCTTGCCGATCGCGAGCAGATCGTGGGGCTGGATCCTGGACGCGCTCCCGTGATCGTGGCGGGGATGATCATCCTGCAAAGCGTGCTTGATTCGGCGGGCATGGATTCTTTCACGGTAAGCGAGTCGGATATCTTGCACGGCATTATTCTGGATGCGGCGACGCGCTAGTTCATCCGGTCATACGGCTCAAAATTTGCTACCATATACCGCGTCGAAAAAAGCCTTGCGCGTTTGGGGTTGATCGACGATGCGCGGCAACGGGGGAGCGTGGCGGAATTGGCATACGCAGCGGACTTAAAATCCGCCGGCTTCGGTCTTGTGGGTTCGAGTCCCACCGCTCCTACCATACTATGCGCGCGTGCGGCAGCCGCGTGAGGGCTGCGACCGTTCGGTCGTTCCGCGTTCCTCGTGCATGGTGCTGCCCCGTTCGGCGAGGTTTCGCGCTTTCGATTATGTTCCATTTCGCATAATCTTTGGCGGATATGCGGAGAAAGCGAAAAAATGAACCGCTGGGGAACCGTCGAGAAACCATATTCAATTCTTGTGATACCATGAGGTTTCCGGAATTTGTCAAAGCTTACAGAGAAAGCGCTATGGACAACATCAACGAGATCATCGCCGCAGTGGAAGAGCCCCCCGAGTCGTTCGAAGAGTATTTGACGGTGTACGCCGACCGCGTCGGCGGCTTAGTCAATGCGTATATTCCGAAGGGCTCGCATGCCGATATGGATCGCTACCTGTACGATCCTCTTATCGAGTACAGCAAAAACGGGGGAAAGCGCCACCGTCCGCTCATTTGCTTCGCCGCATGTCGCGCCGTTGGCGGGGACATGTCGCGCGCTACGAGCGCTGCGGCCGCCATCGAGCATTTCCATACAGCTGCGCTTATTCACGACGACATCGCCGACGAGGCCGAGCTTCGTCGCGGTGAGCCGTGCATGCACCTGACGGAAGGGTACGGCCTTGCCATTAACGCCGGTGACCTGGCTCTTTCCCTGGTGAACGGGACCGTGATCTCCGACCCGAACCTGGATGACTCCATGAAGGTTCGCGTGATCTCCGAGCTTATCGAGATGACGCGCCGAACCATCGAGGGCCAGGCGCTTGACATTGGCTGGGCGCGCGACGGTCGCTACGACATCACGCCCGAGGACTACTTGGTCATGGCCACGCACAAGACCGCGCATTACTCGGGTGCGGTGCCCCTGGCAATCGGCGCCATCATCGGCGGCGGTACCGAGGTTGAAATCGAGGCCCTGCGCAATTACGGTTTGGACACGGGTCTTGCATTCCAGATCCAGGACGACCTTTTGAACCTTGTGGGGTCCGAGGAAAGCACGAAGAAGGATTTCCGCAACGATATTACCGAGGGCAAGCGCACGCTCGTGGTGGTTCACGCGTTGCAGAATTCCCCGAAGCGCGATCGCTTGATCGAGATTCTTTCGTCGAAGGAGAAAGATCCGAAGGTGTTGGCCGAGGCTGTGGCCATCATGGAGGAGTCCGGCAGCATAGATTATGCGCGCAACTACGCCGAAAACCTGACCGACATCGCCAAGAATCGCCTGATCGATTTAGTGAGGCCGTCGACGGCGCTCGACTTGCTGGTCGGTATGGCGGACTGGTTCGTCAACCGCCTGAAATAAAGCAAGGAAACGGAACGGGGCCGGTGCCTCGCTTCGATGAACGAAGCAAGCGGGGCGGCCACACGGCCGCCCTTTTTGGATGGATTGAGGCGAATCTGCTAGCTGCGTAAGCGACCGGCGAAGCGAAGGGCCGACCTTCTTCGCCCTGCAGGGCTCTTGCTCTGTTCCTCTTGTGGAACCTCGCTTGGATCCGAGGCTGGCTCGGCGGGGTACGCTACCATGGCAGGCATGGATACCATTAAGCGACATGACACCGGTCCGGCCGTCGAAGACGTGCAGCAGCGTTTGGCGACGATCGGCTTGCTGGCTCCTGCGGGCGTTGACGGAACGTTCGGCGAGGCGACCGCCGCCGCCGTTCGCGCGTTCTGCGGGCAGCGAAACATTCCCGTGACCGACGAGGTCGATGATCGCGTGTGGGCGGCTTTGGTTGACGCCTCGTTCACGCTGGGCGATCGTACGCTGTATCTGCGCATGCCTCATTTTCACGGGCATGACGTTTTGGAGCTTCAGCGGGCGCTGGGTGCGCTCGGGTTCGCCTGCGGCGCGACCGACGGGATTTTCGGCGCGTTCACGGAGCTGGCCCTTCGCAAGTTCCAGCTGAACATGGGGTTGCCTTCCGACGGAATCGCCGGGGCGTACACGTACGCCGCCATTCGCAACCTCCATCACTCGTGGGAGGGCAAGGAAGCAGTTCATGGCTCCAATCACCTGGGCTTCGCGCGCGCTGCCGACGTGCTGGAGCACAACGCGCTTTGCCTGTTCGGAACGCAGGAGTTCACGCGCAGCGTGGCTTCGCGCATGTCGAACTTGGCGTTGGCGACCAATCCTGCGTCCAAGATCATGAGCGCTGATTCGCTGCTGGTTGCCCCTGATGGCAACATGCTGCTCGTTCATATTGTTTTGCCTGATGAGGCTACCGAGAACGTTCCTCGCGTGAGCTTTGACGACGAAGGCACTTTGTCGCTTCGTTTGGAGACGGCCATCGGGGTTGCCGACTCGTCCGCTCCTTCGCGCATCGCCATTGAGCTGCCCGGCACCATGTGGGAGGATGCCGGCGTTGGCCGTTCCGCCCAGCATTTTGCCATCGCCTTGCTCGACGCGCTGTGCACGGCGCTTTCGTAAACGCGATTGCTTCCTGGGCTTTCCTTGCTTTCGAAAGGCTCTCAAAGACCCTCGGCGGAGGGTCTTTTGCTTGTGTGCGGAGTATGGAGCGCCCGCTCCGTCTGCTTCTTTCAGGCTACACCATCCGATGTATTTGGGTTTCGATTCGTTGACGGTGCTCCTTTGCGGTGCGCGCGCCCTTTATACTGGGGATAGGCGGCATTGACGTGCCGCGCGTTTCGTCCATGCGAGACGCCTGAGAAAGCCGCATCGCATGGACGAAAACGAAGTATACCGATGGAAAGCAGGTTCATTATGAGCGAAGAGAACAAGAACGATCAGGTTGCTCCCGAGGCCCCGCAGGCTTCCGAGCAGCAGGCGGCTCCTCAGCCCCCGGCGACAGCTCCGGTCCCTCCGCAGCAGCCTCCGATGGGCCAGCCCCAGCCTCAGGCTCAGCCCCCTTACGTCCCGCAGCCCGTCTATCCGCCCGCGCCGCTCATGCAGCTGACCGGCGGCATGAAGTTTGGCTGGCTGGTAGTGGGCGCTCTCCTGGGCATTCCGGGCATCATCATCGCCTGGCTGGCGAACGCCGACAAGGTCGCGCAGGTGAAAAGCGATGCGCTCAAGTTCTCGATCATCGGCTTCGTCATCTGGATCGTGCTCGGCCTCCTGTTGAGCTTGATGATCGGCGGCATGGTTACGGCACTTGTCGCGGGAGCGATGGGTTCTGCTGGCTACTATGGTTACGACTACCACGGATCTTGGTAGTTGGCCGGTTTTATCTGGAAATCGCTTCACATCGAAGGGCCCTTCGGGGCTCTTCTTTTTTACCGGTAAATCCCAGTGGTACAATGGGCGACGATTTCCTATCTGCTCGCGGCTCGAACGCGAGTCCAGACGAGACCACCGCATACAAAGGAGTGAAACATGGCACGTCCCATGACCATGGCGGAGAAGATTCTTGCCGCCCATGCGGGGCTCGACGAAGTGGAGCCAGGTCAACTGATCGAATGCGATCTCGACCTCGTGCTATCTAACGACGTTACAGCCCCCATCGCTGTCAAGGAATTCCGCAAGATCGGCGTCGAGAAGGTGTTCGATCCTACGAAGATCGCCCTGGTGCCCGACCACTATGTTCCCAACAAGGACATCAAAAGCGCCGAACAGGCCAAGATCGTTCGCGACTTTGCGCGCGAGCAGGGCATTACCCATTACTACGAAGTGGGCTGCATGGGCGTCGAGCATGCGCTGCTGCCCGAGCAGGGCGTTGTGGGCGCGGGCGATCTCATCATCGGCGCGGACAGCCATACCTGCACGTACGGTGCGCTCGGCGCGTTCGCTACGGGCGTAGGCTCAACCGACGCGGGCGTGGGCTACGCCACCGGCAAGGCATGGTTCAAGGTGCCCGAAAGCCTGCTGTTCAGGATCGACGGCGAGCTTGCTCCTGGCGTGACCGGCAAGGACGTCATCCTGCATATCATCGGCATGATCGGCGTAGACGGAGCCTTGTACCAAGCTATGGAGTTCACGGGCAGCGCCATTTCCAACATGGGCATGGACGAGCGCATGTCCATTTCCAACATGGCTATCGAAGCGGGCGGCAAAGCGGGCCTCATCGAGGTTGACGACGTGACGCGCGCCTACATGGACGGCCGCGTGGAGCGTCCTTACACCGAATACCATCCCGACCCGGATGCGCAGTACGCGAAGGTCTACCAGATTGACGCAGCATCCATTCAGCCGACGGTCGCGTTCCCGCATTTGCCGTCGAATACGCGCCCGGTTGCCGAAGCGCGCGACGTGCGCATCGACCAGGCTGTTATTGGAAGCTGCACGAACGGTCGCATCGTGGACATGCGCCAAGCTGCCGACGTGCTGCGCGGTCGGAAGGTTCATCCCAACGTGCGTTGCATCGTGATCCCGGCCACGCAAGCGGTGTACCGTCAGTGCATGGAAGAGGGCCTGATGGACGTGTTCCTCGACGCGAACTGCGCCGTGTCCACTCCTACGTGCGGTCCGTGCCTGGGCGGTTACATGGGCATTCTTGCCGCTGGCGAGCGTGCTATCGCCACCACCAACCGCAACTTCGTCGGCCGCATGGGCGACCCCACCAGCGAGGTGTACCTGTCCTCGCCGGCCGTTGCCGCGGCAAGCGCCGTGCTGGGTCGTATCGGCCTGCCGGAAGACCTGGACTAGGAAAGGGAAGCTGCCATGCATTTCAAGGGAACCGCGCACCGTTACGGGCGCGATATCGATACCGACGTTATCATTCCGGCTCGCCATCTGACCACGTCTGATCCGGCTGAGCTGGCGAAACATTGCCTGGAGGATCTGGACGCCTCGTTCGTCGAGCGCGTGCAGCCGGGCGACATCATCGTGGCCGACGAGAACTTTGGTTGCGGAAGCTCGCGCGAGCATGCGCCCATCGCCATCAAGGCGGCGGGCGTCGACGTGGTCATCGCCAAGAGCTTCGCGCGCATCTTCTACCGCAATTCCATCAACACGGGGCTGGCCATCATGGAGTGCCCCGAAGCGGTGGATGCCATTTCCCAGGGCGACATGGTGAACGTGGACGCCGATGCGGGCATCATCACGAACGAGACGACGGGCGACGTGTTCCAGGCTCAGCCGTTCCCGCCGTTCATTCGCGAGATCATCGAAGCGGGCGGCTTGATCAACCGGACTAAGTCGAAACTGGAAAAGTAAGCCGTTCCGTCGTTTTGCGAACGGCGGAGCAGTTCGGCGCTGCCGCAGAAAGCCTCGTTGACTTTATCGGACCCGCAACGTAAGGAAACCCATGACCAAAACCTACAATATCTGCCTGCTTCCGGGCGACGGCATCGGTCCGGAGATCATCGCCGAGGGCGTCAAGGTGCTCGATGCCGTGGGCGCGAAGTACGGCACGACGTTCTCCTATACCGAAGCGCTTATCGGAGGCTGTGCTATCGATGCGTGCGGCACTGCGCTTCCCGACGAGACGCTGCGTGCGGCCGAAGCTTCCGACGCCGTGTTGCTGGCGGCTGTCGGCGGTCCGAAGTGGGACACGACCGATCCTGAGAAACCGCGCCCCGAACAGGGACTTTTGGGTATTCGCAAGGCGCTTGGCCTGTACACGAACCTGCGTCCCGTACAGATTTTCGACGCGCTTTCCGAGGCGTCCACGCTCAAACCGGAAATCGTAGAGGGCGTGGACATGATGATCGTGCGCGAATTGACGGGCGGTTTGTACTTTGGCAAGCGCGAGCGATTCTACAACGAGGAAGGCTGCGGAGCGCAGGGCGCTCCCGGCCAGCGCGCCTACGATACGCTGGAGTACCGCGAGTACGAAGTGGAGCGCATCGCTCGCCAGGCGTTCGAAGCTGCGCGAAGGCGCCGCAACAAGGTGACGAGCGTCGACAAGGCGAACGTGCTGGAAACGAGCCGCATGTGGCGCGAAATCGTGCATCGCATCGGCGCCGACGAGTATCCGGACGTGGAGCTCGAGGACCTGCTGGTGGACAATACGGCCATGCAGCTGATCAGCCGCCCGGTTGATTTCGACGTAGTGGTGACCGAGAACATGTTCGGCGACATCCTGTCCGACGAGGCGGCGCAGATTACGGGTTCTTTGGGGATGCTTGCCAGTGCAAGCCTTGGCGACGGTACGGCGCTCTACGAGCCCAGCCACGGCAGCGCGCCGGATATCGCAGGTCGGGGTGTTGCGAACCCGCTTGCGCAGATCCTTTCGGTGGAAATGATGCTGCGCTACAGCTTCGGCATGCAGGAAGCAGCCGACGATATCCATCGTGGCGTGACATCCGTTCTTGACGAGGGGTGGCGCACGGGCGATATCAGGCAGCTTGACACGCCTGCCAACAAGGTTGTCGGCACGGGTGCGATGGGCGATCTGGTGGTTGCTCGCATGTGAATCGGCCCTTTTGCGCGGCGGTCTTGACGGCTGCATCTGCAATTGCGGCCGCAGCGAGGGCTGCGTGCGTTGCCGGATCCGGGCATGCCGGGGAACAAGAGGTTGCGGGGATGCGCAGACCCCGCAACCTCTTTTGCGTTTTTGAGGTTCGAAGAGCTCCTTTCGCACGTTTCCCTTGGCTTCTCTACGAACTTCCGACGAATACGCAACAAGTGCCAATCGCTTGACTGAGAGCGGGCGTCGCGCGTGGCTTTGTGCCATGGTGAAGGGGCCGGCCGTTCTCCGAACGGAAAGGAGACCAGTTGTGGTGATGTACGGGTATGCAAGAGTTTCCAGCAAGGATCAGAATTTGGATAGGCAACTTGACGCGTTGGCGGAGTTCTCCGTTCCCATCGCCAACGTGTATACCGATCGCATGAGCGGCAAGAACTTCGATCGGCCTGGTTATCAGGCTTTGACGGGCGTTCTTGCGCCGGGCGATACGCTGGTGATCAAGAGCATCGATCGCCTGGGTCGAAACTATGACGAGATCATCGAGCAATGGCGATTTTTGACCAAGCAGCTGAACGTGGACGTTGTGGTGATGGACATGCCGCTGCTCGATACGCGAACGAGCGAGCGAAACGTCACGGGCACGTTTATCGCGGACATCGTTTTGCAGATCCTTTCGTACGTGGCGCAAGTCGAACGCGAGAATATCAGGCAGCGCCAAGCGGAAGGGATAGCGTCGGCTCGCGCTCGCGGCGTGCGCTTCGGCAGGCCGCCGAAGCAACTGCCCTGCGATTTCGGGTACGTGTACTCAATGTGGAGGGAGGGCGCGATTGGAAGCAAAGAGGCGGCGAGTCGGCTCGGAGTTGCTCGGAGCACGTTTTTCAAATGGACGCGCGAGTACGATGCCACGCGGTGAGGGTATATTTAAGTTCAACAGTAGGATTTCGGGTCTGAAAAAGTAGACGTTATTAGACCGTGTGGCAAGGCGCGTCGTACCGTCGAATACGCATGCCCTTCCTGAGTGCGTTTCTCGATCTTTAATAAAATACGATAATAGCCGACCGTTTCGAAAAAGTCTGCTATTTCAGCCGGAAGATGGGCAAGGGCAGAGGGAGGAACGCTTGTTGTGATCATGTCCCTGCTCGATTATCTGGTTTTGAATACATCTGCCGCTTACCTGTCTGATCTGCGCTTTAGGCTGGGGGAATGTGCCCATGCCTTGCGGGAGCTCGACAATCCGGAGGCATTCGCCCTTGATGAATGGAACCGGGCGGGCGTCTATCTGGTTTCCGCATACAAGCCCCAATCTTCATGTCGTGCCGCTCAAGATGCGATCGTGCGCTCTTTGGACGCGGTTTCGTCGTAGCCTTTCGTCGTGATCGGGGCTTGTCGCATTGCGAGGCCGGTGCGTCGACGAATCTTCCTGCTTGCTGAAAACCGCCACCGCCGTGAAATCGCGTGCCGTTTCGTTGCGAGCCGAACCCTCGAAAACAGCCGTTCTTGAATTCGTCGCTCTCCAATGAGCGGGCGGGGATCGGGCGAAACGAGCGCATTGTCGCGCTACGTTCCGTTTTGTCGTTCGTAGAAAGACTCCTTTCGACATCTATATGTTGACAGCATACATGTTAAAGGAGTATATATGTTCATGTCATATAGTACCCTGCATGAAGGAGGCGCTATGCCGCAAGGCGATTGCGAAACGTCGGGCACCCGAAACGGCGCTTCTTGCGGCGAGTCCGGTTTGGGAGCGGGCCGCAAGCCTTGTTGCCGCAGGCGAGGCGGCGGCGGTGGCGCGCTGGTGGAGCCGGCGGCGTTGGCTGCTCTTTTGCATGCGGGCGGATACGGGTACGACATGCGCAAGATCATTCTCGAGAAAACCGACGGTCACGTAGACGTTGACGTGGGCGGCCTGTACCGCAGCTTGCGTCGATTGGAAGAGGCTGGCGCGGTGGTGTCTCGCTGGTGCGACGAGGAGTCGGGCCCGCGAAGGCGGGAGTACGAGCTGACGCGCATCGGCGTGGAGATGGCCGAGCAGTGGCTCGAGGCGCTTCGCGATCGGCAGCGGCTTGACGAGTTGCTGGTCGGGTTGTTGGAGAGCGGTTTGGAAGAAGCCGACCGGAGCGTTTCCGCGTCGGATGATGCGGATCGAAGCAGCATCGCTTCGAAGAAAGAAGGAACAGATGAGTGAAACCATGAAGCTGGCCGTGCCCACGATGGGCCAAGCGGGGCTCGAGTCTCAGCGAGCGGGTCACTTCGGCCATTGCGATTGCTTTACGGTGGTCGAGATCGTCGACGGAGAGATTGCCGGAACGACCGAGGTTGCGAATCCGCCGCACGAGGAAGGCGGGTGCTTGCGCCCGGTGGGCCTTCTTGCCGACGCCGGCGTGAACGCGATCGTGGCCGCCGGCATGGGGATGCGCCCGCTCATGGGCTTCAACCAGGCGGGCATCACGGTCTACTTCGACAATCAGCATCCTCTGGTAGGCGATGCCGCCAAGTTGGTTGCAGCTGGCGACGCTCCGGTGATGTCCGCCGATCAGGCTTGCAACTATCATCACTAGGATTCCTCCCGCCCGGCGGCGCCCTTGCCGCCAACGGCGACGCTCTTCTTCTGGAAGCGCCCCCGGAAAGCATGTGCGATCCGGGGGCGCTCGATGTTGTGCGGTGCTTCTGTCGTGCTATGCTGCTCGGATACGACCAGGAAGGAACATCCGTGCAGCAGGTAGCAGGGCAGGACGGTCTGTATCGCATGAATGCGGGCGACAGACTCTTTAACAAGGTGCATGTGCTTGAGGCTGGGATGCCTCCCATTCCAGGTGCGTTGGACGAGCCTGGTTCGTACGGGTTCGTCTCTCGGGGGCTGCCGACGCCCGGCACGGGCGGATCGTACGTTGTTGCGCTTCCCGACAAGCTTACGGTGCGCGTTCTGGCTTACATCGATCCGTACGGACGCGTGTTTTCGACGTCCGAAGCGCTGAGCGCGCCGCCCGCGCGCCAGCCCGATCTCTCGTTCGCTCGCTACTCCGACCAGGCTTCTTCGTCGCGCGAGGAACGTGGTTGCGTGTACGTGCACGAAAAGGATGCCAAGCGCGAGGTCGCGCAGTACCTCAGCGCCCAGGGGAGGTACGCGCTGTTCGACTCCTGGTACGATTTCGGGCCTTATGCCGGAGGGCTTCGCTACGATCATGCGATGGCCCGCGCCTACCTGGCTTTCGTGCATCGGCCGTCTTTGGGCGCGCCGGCGGTACCCGAGCGTGGCCTCGAGAGCGTGTTCGAGCACTTGCGCGGCGACAAGCCTTTGGCGGCCATGCGCTCTATTGTTCTCGACGCGCGCAAAGCCGAGAGCGATCCTGCGTTCCGTCCTCCCGCGCTTGTGCGGTGCTTGGCGCAGTGGCTGGAGGACGCGGGGCTGGACGACCTCAAAGGCCGCGGTATGGAGGACGAGTCGGTGCGTCTTGTGCGGACTTCTCGCTACGCTGATACGTATTATGTGGCGGTCGATGACGAAAAGGCGCGGATACCTGTGCCTACGATATGGGCGCTTGAAGCTGCTCTCAATAGGTTCTTGCTGGTCAAAGAGGCGTTTGGGGATCGTGCTGCGTTTGCTACCGACGTTGATTGCGCGCGATGGGACGCGTACCTCATCGAGGCGGCCGCCGTGCAGCGCCCGCAGCTTGACCGGGCGGTTGACGCGCCCGAAGGCAACGAGGGCGGCGAATGGGATGCTCGCTGCAGGATTGCCGCTGCGATCGAGCGCCTGCGCTTGCCGTTTCGGATCGACGCGTCCTTTCGATTGGACGTTGCAGCAGGCGCGGTTGCCTTTGACGTGACGGTTCCTGACGCCTTGCTTATGCCGACGTGGGTTTGGAGCGAGGGCGTCGATCAGGATGCGTCGGGAAGCTGGCTCGCGGCTGATTGGGAGTTTCGCGATGCGCAGGCGCGCCGGTACGCTTTGCACCTTGGCTTGGTCTTGGTTTCGATCGCGTTCGAGGCGGTGGCGTCGGCGAGCAGGGTGGATGTGGCGGTGCGTCCTCTTTCCCGGAAGCAGGGCGACCAGGCGTCGGAAGGGGGAGAGTTTCCGCATGAAGATCGGACTCCCGCGTATGTTCAGGCTGCGTTCGACCGTGCGACGTACGAGCGCTTCGACGGTTTCGAGCAGGCTCGTGCGTTCGATCCCCTGCCTGCGTATCAGGCGTGTGCCGCCTGCTTCGATGGCGACGATGCTCAGGCGTTCGCGCACCTTGAAGGACTCGCCTCCAGTTCCGTGCGCGCCGATCTTCCTGAAACGTGCGACAAAGAGCTTTCCGACAGCGTCCGTTCCGTGTTGGGGGCGGATAGCAGCCGCGACATGCGCATCAGCTACGATGCGGCGTACCGTCGGTTGGCGGAAGGGCTGGCCGATCGCATCGTGCAGGCCGAAAGCGCTTCCGATGCCATTCGCATCGTTCGCGTTGCGCAGGAGGAGGCGGCCGCGGCTTCTGACGATCGGGCCGTTTCTTCGTGCACGCGTTTGATGGCGGCGCTTGCCGCCGGCAGCTTGGACGCACGCGACCAAAACGTCGTGGTTGGCCGGTACTTGGGGGAAGATCGCTGCCTGGTTGCGCTTGGCCGTGCGAAAGCGCTTGCCGAGCATGATCTGGGCCAGGCGGTCGACGTGCTGATCGATGCGGTGGCCGAGGCTGCCGCGCTTGACGGGTTCGTCGACGGATCGTCAACGGCGTACCGAGCGTTCGACTCGTACGTTGCCCGCGTTCTGTACAACCGAGCGCGATATGCGGGCGCGGGCTATCCGTCGCGCGCCGTACGCGATGCGGGCAAACGCGTACGGCTTGCCACGGATACGTTCTACCTTTGCCATCTGGAAATCGTGCGTCTGCTGGAGCATTCGTTCGAGCGCGCCGACGAGGCGCAGCGATACGGGCGTCGCGCCGTTGAGATAGCGCCCGCGACGGCCGCGGGCTATCGTCAGCTGGGTCGCGCGTACATGCTGGTAGGGGATATGGAGAACGCTTCCGCGACCCTTCTGGAGGGCCTGCGCATAGCTTTTCAGCCAAGCGATATAGCTATGGCTTACTATCAGTTGGCGTACGTGCTGTGGAAGATGGGGAGGGCGCGCGATGGTGCGGCTTGCTATTTGAAATCGCTTGCAACGTCGTCTATGGTGGCTGTTCAGGCTACGGCCGAGCTGCAGGAGCTTGTCGGGGACGCGGGCATCGATCTTCCCGCGCGCGACCAGGTGGATCTTGAATTGACGCGTGCGGGGATTCCCGTGGCGCCAACGTCGGACGTGCTGGACGCCTTGGACGAGGCGGCGGTTGCGGCCACCGACGAGGGGATGTTTCGCGTGGCTCGCAGCCTGATGGCCGCGCGGTCGCGTTACCGGCCGGACGATGCGCTCGTGAACGTGCTTCGTTCTTTGGAAAGCTCGTAGGTCTTTTACGTTACAATAGCAAGATTCCGAACAATAGAAACGAAGGGTCGACCCATGGCAATTCAATCTCCCGAGGGAACGCGCGATCTTCTGCCGGACGAGGCGAAGTTCTGGACGCATTTCAAGGCGACGGCGGCGGAGATTTTCGGTCGCTACGGTTACCTGCCGATCGAAACGCCCATCTTCGAGCAGACGGAGCTGTTCGTGCGCGGCATTGGCGAGGCTACCGACGTGGTGTCCAAGGAGATGTTCACCGCGATATCCGGCGAGAACCTGAAAAAGCTTCTGGAGGGCGGCAGCGTGAAGGCGAAGAGCCGCTTGTCCATGCGCCCTGAAGGAACCGCCGGCACGGTGCGAGCCGTGGTGCAGCACGACTTGGTCCCCCAGGGAGCCGCTCCTGCAAAGCTCATGTACGCCGGTCCGATGTTTCGCGCCGAGCGTCCCCAGAAGGGACGTCAGCGCCAGTTCAACCAGGTGGGCATCGAGTGCTTGGGCGCCGAGGATCCCAGCGTTGACGCCGAGGGCATCATCATGCTCATGCGGTTCTACGCCGCGATCGGCATTCCCGTGCGGGCTACTCGCCTGCTGGTGAACTCCATGGGGTGCGAGACGTGCCGTCCGGCGTACCGCGAAGTCGTGAAGGCGTACATGGACGCGCATGCCGACGAGCTGTGCGACGAATGCAAGCGCCGTGCGGAAATCAACCCGCTGCGTGCTTTCGATTGCAAAAACCCTGGCTGCGCCGCCGTTATGGAGGGTGCTCCGAAGATAACCGAGCATTTGTGCGACGATTGCCGCGAGCACTACCTGTCGGTGAAGACGTACCTCGACGGCGCGGGCTTGTCGTACGTCGAGGACCCGACGCTCGTGCGCGGCTTGGACTACTACACGCGCACGGTGTTCGAGGTTCAGGTGACCGAGGGAATGGGAAGCCAGAACGCCATCGGCGGAGGCGGCCGTTACGACAAGCTGACCGAGGAAGTCGGCGGACGTCCGACGCCGGGATTCGGCTGGGCTCTGGGTTACGAGCGGTGCGTGCTGGCGCTCGAGGCGGCCGGGCATGCGTTCCCCAAGGCGCAGCGCTGTGATTTCTTCGTTGCGTGCGTTGATGCGAGCGTGCGCGCAGAGGCGTTCTCTTTGGTGCAGGCGTGCCGCGATGCGGGGCTTGTGGGCGAGATGGACCACCAGCGCCGCAGCCTGAAAAGCCAGTTCAAGCTTGCCGACAAGCTGGGGGCTTCCATGGTTGCCGTGTTGGGGCCCGACGAACTGGCCCGGGGCGAAGTGACGGTTCGCAACATGCAGACGCATCGCGAGCGCGCGATAGAACTGTCCAAGATCAAGGCTCTGCTGGCTCATTTCGGCGGCGAGCCGTTCGATGGGCGCGCGCCTTCGGTCGATGAGGTGTTCGGCGGTTTGGACGACGCGGAATAGACGCGCTTGCGCGTTCGGGACGTTCGGGCGCGCTGTCTGAGGAGGCTTGGGATGGCTGCTGGCAAATGGAGCGGTGTTGCGAAGGGCGCGGGCGCTGCGGCGAAGTTCGTGGCGACCCATCGAAGCGAGATCAAGGCGGCAGCTGAAGTTGCCGCAGGGGTAGCTGCCGAGGTGGCGCCCAAGGTTGCTCCGGTTGCCAAGTCGGCTGCGGACAAGGCGGCCGCAGCAGCCAGGCAGGCCCGGGCAAGCGTCGAGCAGGCTGCGCAGGGAGTTTCCGATGCGCGGACAGAGGCCAAAGGGCAGAAGGAAGAGCAGCGGGTTCGACGCTCGGCAGTGAAAGACGTGCTCCAGGCGGCTGCGGTAAAGCTGTCGTCGCGAGAGTTTTTGGAATCTTGGGACAAGATGGCGGGCTTCGATCCGGAAGGCGTGGCCCATTACCTGGAGATTCCGGGGTGCTACGTGATCCTTCGCTGCAAGCACGCCGTGAGGGACGACGACTACTCCTCGTACCACGGCGTGTACGTAGGAAGCTCGGTCAACCTGGGAGCGAGCATTCGCGAGCACTTGATCGGGCTGGGCAATCCGGACGTGTACGCAGACGTAAAGTATCGTCAGCCCGTTTACATTTTGGCGTTTACCCAGGCCGAAGGGATCGAGGAGAACCGAAAAGGCCTGGTCGACTTGCTGGGCGCGGACGAGTCGTACAACAAGCCGAAATTGTGACGACGCGGTAGCGTCCCGCATGCGCCGCGAGTGCCTTGCGCTCGCGGCTGGCCCCTTGCGCTCGCGATGTTGCGTCCCGCGCATGGCTGGCCCTGCACATGGCGGGCTCTTGCGCGCGGCTGGCCCCTTGCGCTCGCGATTCCGGCGTTCTTGGCAGGTTTTGACGGTTTGAGGTCGTCCGAGACGCCCCTTCCCGAACACGCGAAAAATCGATCTACATTTCCCCAGGTGAAATACCATCTCCGATGAGAACAACATGCAAAGCGACATCAAGAGCCCGTCGCTACGACATCAAACCGCAAGAAACTGCCACGCAGGGCGGTTTTTCGCGCGCAACCCCTTGTCTGCAGGGGCACGAGCAGGGTGTCGGGCCTGTGGGCGCGTGGCGCCGATGCGACGATCGTCGGCGATGCGCGGAAGGCGGCCGGAGCGTGACGGCTCTCGTCGATGGCGCAGCGTCGTTGACGCGGTTCGTCCGATAGAGGGCTGCCGGGTTGAAGCTTTCGGCGAGGCTGCCCGCTTGGCTGCCTTCCTCGCACGGCCTGATTCGTCTCGCGTTCGCGCGATGCAGTGCGGTCGCGATGTTCGCGTTCGACCGCAAGTTGCAGCAGCCGCGCCTGGACAGCGGGATGAACCGCATGTTGGCGGATGCGGCGTCCTGGCGGGTTGTTCGCGCGCATTTTGCATGAAAAGACGCGATCAGGGGTTTGTTTTCCCTCGTTTGCCAGTACAATGACTAGGTTTGAGTAACGTCTGCTGTAACTACGAACGGCAGATGCAGATAGCAGTGCCAAGGAGCAAGGAACCATCATCATGACGGACTTCAGGAACGAATACTGCATGCACACCGCCACGTGCGGCGAGCTGCGCAAGAGCGACGTGGGGCGCGAGGTCGAGCTGTGCGGTTGGGCGTGGCACAATCGCGACCACGGCGGTCTTATCTTCATCGATCTGCGAGATCGTACGGGCTATACGCAGGTGGTCGTCGACCCCGATTGCGTGAGCGTTGACGACTTCGCGAAGGCCGAGCATTTGGGTCGCGAGTACGTGCTCAAGATTTCCGGCACGGTGCGCGAGCGCGGCGCCGAAGCCGCAAACCCCAATATGGCTACGGGCGAGATCGAGGTTCTGGCGAAGGCCGTCGAGGTCTTGAACACGTCCGTCACGCCTCCGTTCTCGATCGAAGACGGCATCGAGACCGACGAGACCACCCGCATGAAGTGGCGCTACCTGGACATTCGCCGTCCTGAGATGTTCGAGGCCCTGCACTTGCGTCACAAGGTCGCCCAGGCCATGCGAGGCGCTCTCAACGATCGCGGCTTCCTGGAAGTGGAAACCCCCATTCTGGCGAACTCCACGCCGGAGGGCGCGCGCGACTACATCGTGCCCAGCCGTCCGAACCCGGGCCGTTTCTACGCGCTTCCGCAAAGCCCCCAGCAGTTCAAGCAGATGCTCATGGTGGCCGGCGTCGAACGCTACTACCAGATTGCCCGCTGCTTCCGCGACGAGGACCTGCGCGCCGATCGTCAGCCCGAGTTCACGCAGGTGGACATCGAGATGAGCTTCGTGCGCGGCGACGACGTCATCGACATGATGGAAGACGTCATGGCCGAGACGCTGAAGGCGGTGGGCGTGGACCACGAGTTCCCGCTGCAGCGCATGCAGTACGCCGAGTCCATGGAGCGTTTCGGCAACGATCGTCCCGATACGCGCTTCGGCATGGAGCTCAAGGACATCACCGACATCGTGAAGGACACGGGCTTCAAGGTGTTCTCGAGCGTGGCCCAGTCCGGCGGCGTGGTGAAGGCCATCAACGCGAAGGGCGCAGGCGACTGGAGCCGCGGCGAGGTCGAGAAGCTGGCCGACATCGCCGCCGAGAACGGCGCGAAGGGCATGGCTTGGATCGCGTTCACGACGGACGGCAACGAGAAGAGCCCCATCATTAAGTTCTTCAGCGACGAGGAGTTCGCTGCCCTCAAGCAGGCTATGGACGTGGAGCCGGGCGACCTGCTGCTGTTCGCGGCCGACAAGCCCGCGGTGGCGAACGCCGTGCTGAGCGCGCTTCGCTTGCACATGGCCGACGCACTCAACGTTCCGCGCGAGGGGCATCAGCTCCTGTGGATCGTGAACTTCCCCATGTTCAAGTACGACGAGGACGAGAAGAAGTACGCCGCCGAGCATCATCCGTTCACGCATGTGCTGGACGAGGACGTGGACAAGATCGAGTCCGCTCCGCTCGAATGCGGCAGCTATTCCTATGACCTGGTCATGGACGGCTTCGAAGTGGGCGGCGGCACCATCCGTATCCACAATGCCGAAGAGCAGCGTCGCGTGCTGCGCGTGTGCGGCTTGACCGACGAGGAAATCGACGAGAAGTTCGGGCACCTGATCCACGCGCTCGAGCTGGGCGCTCCGCCGCATGGCGGCATCGCCCTGGGTCTTGACCGTCTGGTCATGCTGCTGGGCGGCAAGTCGTCCATTCGCGACGTTATCGCGTTCCCGAAGACGAGCTCCGCGAGCGACCCGATGACGGGCGCCCCGAGCGCCGTGACGGGCCGTCAGCTCAAAGAGGTCAACCTGCGCACGCTGTAAAGGCGCGCAATCTCTCATCTTGTCGGGAGCTCGCTGTGCAAAGGCGAGCTTTCGATTGGCGGGAACAAGGCGGGGGAGCGGGGTCATCGACTCTGCTCCCCCGCTTCATTTAGACTTGCAACGGGTCTGTGTGCTTTTGGTTGCTTCAAATAAGTCGGTTGGCTTGGATTTTGCGAGATCGTATATACTAATGCCTCGCATGCGCGAGCATGCTCGAGAATATCTCGGATGGGCCGGGGCGGCGCCATGTTCCGAACCTGGTCAGGTCCGGGAGGAAGCAGCCATAAGGGACCGCTGACGAGCGCCCCTGCCTATCCGGGATATTCTTTTATCTTGACGGCTTGCGGCCGACGGGTTGGCCTGCCTTTCCAGCCGACCGGGCGCGACTGCAGTTTCGAGTGCGCTTCGAGGAAACCCCATGGAAATCATCCAGTTCTTCATTGACTTGCTGCAAGACCCTCGCGGCTTCATTGCCGAATGGATTGCGGCGTTCGGCATGGGCGCGTACATCCCCATCTTCTTGATCATCTTCATCGAGACCGGCGTGGTTATCATGCCGTTTCTGCCCGGTGATTCGCTCCTGTTCACGGCGGGTTTGTTCGCGGCCGACGGCGGCGGCTTGAACTTGGCGCTGCTGCTTCCGGTGGTGTGGGTGGCGGCGATCTTGGGCGATTCGTGCAACTACTGGATCGGTCGCGAATTCGGCAAGCACATCATCGATTCCGGGCGCGTCAAGTCGATGACGCCCGAGCGCATCGAGAAAACCGAAGGCCTTATTAACAAGTACGGCCCGCTGGCGATCTTCCTGGGTCGTTTCTTCCCGTTCATCCGCACGTTCGTGCCGTTCTTTGCAGGTTTCGGGCACATGCACTACCGCAAATTCTTGCTGTTCAACATCATCGGCGGTATTACGTGGTCCACCGTCTTCGTGCTGCTGGGCTACTTCTTCGGCGGCATCCCGGTGGTGCAGGAGCATTTCGAGCTGGTGATCGTTGGAATTGTGGCCATTTCCCTTATACCGGCCGTAGCGGGCGCGATCAAGGCGAAACTGAGCTCCTCCAAGGCGAAGGCTGGGAAATAGCCCGATCGTAGCATTGTGACGCTGCCCCTGCTGATGCTGTGGTGGCGCGCTGCGGCGGCTGCGCGGAAAGCGCGCTTCTTCTATAATGGGCAAGAACGCAGAAAACGCGGGCGCATGCCAGTGCAGGGCGCCCGCGTTCGCATAACCACGGATGCATACGGGAAAGCGGGAGCCGCGCGCTATGGCAGAGGCATTGTACAGAAAATACCGGCCGCAGATATTCGAAGACGTCGTTGGCCAGGAGCATATCGAACGCACTATCAAAAACGCGATCGAGCAGGATAAGGTAAGTCACGCGTACCTGTTCACCGGCCCGCGCGGCACCGGCAAAACCACTACGGCGCGCTTGCTTGCCAAGGCGCTTCTGTGCGAGCACGGCCCTACGTCCGAGCCTGACGGAACGTGCGATGATTGCACGATGATCGCCAACGGCGAGCATCCCGACGTGTACGAATTGGACGCCGCAAGTCGCACGGGCGTGGAGAACGTGCGCGAGGAGATCATCGGTCGCGTTCAGTTCGCTCCTACGCGCGGTCGGTACAAGATCTACATCATCGACGAGGTTCACATGCTGTCGACGGCGGCGTTCAACGCGCTGCTCAAGACGCTTGAAGAGCCGCCGAGCCACGTGGTATTCGTGCTGGCTACTACCGATCCCCAGAAGGTTCCCGAAACCATCCACTCGCGCTGCCAGCGCTTCGATTTCCGCCGCATTTCGGCTGAGTCCATCGTGTCGCGACTGGGCGCCATCTGCGTGTCCGAGGACGTGGAGTTCGAGGGCGAGGCGCTTGACCTGATCGCCCATCGCGCTGAAGGCGGCATGCGCAACGCGCTGACCTCGCTTGAGCAGCTTATCGCGTTCGGCGAGGGCAAGGTTACGCTCGAGGTGGCCGAGCGCATGCTGGGCGGGGTGGATACGAACGATCTGGCCGAGATCATGCAGGCCATTGGCAAGCGCGATGTGGCCACGTGCTTTCGCTGGACGGCGGAGTTCGTGGAAACGGGAGCCGATCTGGCTCAGTTCACGCGCGATTTGGCCGAGCATGTCCGCAATCTGTACGTCATGTCGCTGACCGATGCCGACGTTGCTTTGGAAGTGGGCGATACCGAGCGGCGCGAACTGGTGAGCGAACTGCCGCTGTTCGGGGCGGATCGCCTGTCGCGTCTGCTCGGCGTGCTGGGCGACTTGTCTGCCGAATTGAAAACGTCGACGAATCCGCGCTTGTCGTTCGAGATTGCGCTCACGCGCATGGTTCGTCCCGATTCGGATTTGACGCTCGAGGCGCTTGCCGAGCGCATCGAAGCGCTGGAAAGCGGGCATTCGGCCGTTGCCCACGTGACGTCGGCGGCGGCTCCGGCGGCCGTTCCTGCGGCGGCCCCGGCATCTGCGCCTGTCGCCCAGCCTGCCCAGCCCGTTCAGCCTGTTCAGGTTTCGCAACCTGCCCAGCCCGTTGCGGCTGTTCACGCTGCGCCCCAGCCTGCACCCGCTGCCCAGCCTGCGCCTGTGTCGCAGAACCCGGCGCCCGCGGCCGCTCCGTCCGCGACCGCCTCTCCGGCTTCTGCTGCTCCTGCGGCTTCCGCTTCCGCCGCAGTTGTCCAGGCGGATCCTGGCGCACTGGCGGCGGCTTCGGGCCAAGTTGCCGACAGTCTGCAAAACCCTGCGGCTCTCCAGCGCGTTTGGCAGGCTGTTCTTGCTACGCTCAAGAAGAACAAGGCCGCTTACGGCGTTTTGTTCCTTAACACGAAGGCCGTGTACGATGCGGGCAAGCGCATCCTCTTGATCGAATTCCCTGCGGAAAACGCCTTCGCGTTCAAGGCTGTGCAGAAGCAAGATGTCCAAGATGCCGTGTCCGCCGCATTGGCTCAGGCGTGCGGTTCCGCGGTGCCGTTCGCGTATTCGCAGGCCGGTGCAAGCGCCCCCGCGTCTCCGGCTGCTGCTTCCGCTGCTCGACCCGCTTCGGCGGTCTCCGCATCTCCTGCGGCCTCTGCCGCGCCTCGTGCGCAGGCGGCCGCATCCCACGCGCAGGCTCCGGTCGCTTCGACGTCTCGTCCGCAGCCCCAGCCCCAGCCCCAGCCGCAGCCGTCTGCGGCGATGCCGGCCTACGATGTTCCTCCGTACGAGGACGAGCAGGTGCCCTACGACGACTTCGACGTTCCTGCGCCTGCGATGCCCGATGCTTCGCCGGTGCCTGCCGCGCAGCCGGCTCGGATGCCGCAGCCTCAGAGCGCGCCCGCTTCCATCCCGGCTTCGGCACCTGCTTCAACCCCTGCGACCGTGCAGAGCTCTCCCGCCGACCCCAGCGACCTGCAAGCCATTCTTGCCGCCGGTTTTGGAGCTGGCGTGGTTGTGGAAGAAGTGAAAGAATAGGAATCCGCGCCGTTCGAGGTTCGGTTGATGTGCCGGACCGGTCGATCGCGTGCTAACGAACCTGAAAGGAAACCGTACTATGGATATGAAGAAGATGATGAAGCAGGCTCAGAAAATGCAGATGGAGCTTGCTCGCGCGCAGGAAGAAATCAAGGACATGACGTTCGAGGCTACGGCTGGCGGCGGCATGGTCAAGGTTGTTGCGACGGGCGACATGGCCATCAGCAGCATCACGATCGATCCCGAGGCCGTTGACCCCGAGGACGTGGAAATGCTTCAGGATATGGTGACGGCTGCTGTCAACGAGGCGCTTCGCGGCGTGTCCGACATGAGCGCCACGCGCCTGAACGCCGCGACGGGCGGCATGAGCATCCCGGGCCTCATGTAGATCAGGCGAAGGGGAATTTGTCATGCACGCAGCGCCGTCTATCCAGAAACTGCTCGATGAGCTGGAGCGCTTGCCTGGAGTTGGTCCGAAGTCCGCCCAGCGCATAGCGTACTGGATACTAAATGCCGATAAGGCGACGGCGCTGCGTCTTTCCGAGGCTATCGCCGAGGTGAAAGACCAGGTTTGCTTCTGCAAACGCTGTTTCAACTACGCCGAGGACGATCTGTGCGAGATATGCCGCTCGTCCAAGCGCGATGCGAGCACGATCTGCGTGGTAAGCGAGCCGCGCGATATTCCTCCCATCGAGCGAACGACCGTCTATTCCGGGGTCTACCACGTGCTGGGGGGCGCGCTTTCTCCTATGGAGGGCATCGGGCCGGATAGTCTGCGCATCGCCGAGCTTATGAAGCGCTTGGCAAGCGACGAGGTCCAAGAGGTTGTGTTGGCGACGAATCCCAACGTGGAAGGCGAGACCACGGCTGCGTACCTTGCGCGCCTTATCAAGCCGCTGGGAATTCGCGTCACGCGCCCCGCAAGCGGTTTGCCCGTAGGCGGCGATTTGGAGTTTGCCGACGAAGTCACGCTTGGTCGCGCTATTGAAGCTCGCAGGCCGTTGTAGCAGGCGCAGCGAGCGTCCGTGCGTGACGGCCGATGCCCGCGGGGGCGTTTTCGGGCATAAAAAGGGGACGTCTCCGTCCCAAAGATAAGAAGAAGGGTTCTGCCCCCTCCAAAAAACAGAACCCTTTTCTTTATCGAAGCATCAAGCTTCTGTAAAGCAGGTTGTAGTATACCACCGATCTCCACGAAATCACAACATGTTTTTTCGGCGAATAGCAAAGGGCTATATTGACCTGGGGAAATACTTGCTCAGAAAAGCTTAATATTCCAAAGCGTTTCCTTCTTGAAGCGGTCTCTGGAGCGTTTTCGCGACCTTCGCGCGCTACGTTGCAAAGCGGTTTTTAGGCGCGATCCTTTGTGAGCTTCAGTATGTCTTCGCGAGACGATACCTCCAACTTACGGTAAATATTATGAATGTGCGTTCGGGCGGTGTTGGGAGAGATGAACAGCACGTCTGCGATATAAGCCCCGCTGTGTCCTTCGGCAAGATACGAAAGGATCTCTTGCTCGCGGGCTGTCAGATTGTACGTTTCGGCCAGTTGGGCGCAGCGCACGGATGCGGGAGTGGGGCCGGCGTTCGATTGTCCTGTAGGTTCGACGCGGTCGTTTTCGTCGCTTGAGGTCCATTGCGTTTCGCGCTGGTATCGAATATGCGACGAGAAGACCATCGCGAATGCGTACAGCGTAGTAATTATCGTCACTACGATAGGGGTTACGTGGTCGTCCATCACGGTGGCAAACGCTTGGCCCGTGAACGACGCGGCTGCAAAGAGGAAAACCGCAAGCGAAAAGACCGCGTCAGATGGGAATTCGCCCGCATTGGCTATGGCGCACAGTGTTGCAAGGGTGAGTATGGCCGCTAATGCGTAGAGGGCATACGTGAGGTACGTTGCCAGCTGTTCTCCCTGGCCTACGGTAGCCGTGATGCTGGTGACGGCTAAGAGCAGCATGGCCATAAGCGGAAGGAACGTTTGATGCATACCGCCGCGCAGCGATAGCTGCCTTTTTCTTAGCAATGCATACGCCAGAAGAATTGCTGCATCGAGTGCAAGCATGGCTAGGTAGGCGTCCTGGCTTTGGTTGAACGACGTGCGCATTACCGCCATAACGAAAGCGAATACGATCAGACCAAGGCCTGGAGCTGCAAGGACATCAACAAGGGATGCGGCGATTGCGCGCGGTTCGCCAGTTGACCAGCGTTTCGCTTTTTTGCAAGAGGGGACGGTTGCGCCAAGCGCCAACGGTACGATGACTGCTGTTATTGAAGCCAGTACGAACAGCGCGGTTACGCCAGCCAACGGTAGAATGCTGTAAAGATGGCATAAGAGCGCCGAGAGGATGCTAGCGAGAGAAACTATTTCGAGGGCGCGTTTGATCTTGAATCGAGTACACACGCGGCCCCAGGCAAGCACTAAGCACGTGTCTGCTAGTGCCGTGGTGAAAGCGAGTGCCACCACCGAGGTTGTTCCGAAGCTGCCGGACCAGGCGAAAAGAGCATACGTAAGCGAGCAGCAGAGGTAGATTGCCCCTCCGAACGAACTGAGCATCACGTAGGGAACGCGTTTTCCGGCAAGGGTGAGCCCAAGGAACAGGGCCCCTAAAACGGTCGCGCACAGAAGCGTGGTCTCGGCGAAGGTTCCTATGAAGGACTCGGCGTGCTCGAACCTTAAAAACGATATGACGGCACCTGAGTAGATTAGAAGCGTTGAAAACAAGCAGCCTAATCCTACGACCAAGGCGATTGCGGTCATTGGCGACTCGTTGGAAGTTCTTGGTTTCTGGTTGTCGCATGCCTTGGCCATGCGGTTCCTCCTGGCTGCTTGGGGCAGGCTGCATTATAGCATTGCTACGTCTCTTCGTTAATCAAAATGCTTGTTTGATCTGCTGAAACGCATGAGATTGAGAACATCTACGTAAAAACGTTGAGCGCCTTTGCCTTCGCTGAAGGCGAAATCAACGGTTCATCGGATAGCGCCAAACCGGTCTTCTGGTCAGGATGGAGCATGTTGAAGCCAACGCAGTGCACGTTGGGAGTTGGAGAGCGAAGGAGAGGGAGAGCGATGGAGCTTTCACGAAGGAATTTCCTGGCAGGAGCGGCGAGTGCTGGCGTCCTGGGCGTCATGGGGCTAGCCGGCTGCGCTCCGCAGCCGGCTAAGGAGCCGGTCAAGGGAAGCGCGGCTGCGGGCGAGGCCGCTTCGGCCCGCCCGGCATACTATATGTGCGACGAGAATTGGCTGGGATCCGCGCCCGAGATTGCCGATGGCGACATTGCGGAGACGAAGTCTTTCGACGTCGTGGTAGTGGGCGGCGGTCATGCTGGCACGCAAGCGGCGTTGGCTGCTGCGCAAGAGGGCGCGAGCGTGGCCGTGATCGAGAAGCACAACGACGGCGAAATCGTGTATCGGGGCGACGACATCTGCTCGTACAATTCGAAGCTGCTGGAAAGCTGGGGCTTTGGTCCGTACGACCTGAACGAAATCGTGAACGAGTACGTGCGTCGCGCTAATGGACGGTGCAGCACCGATGTCATTCGTTCGTTCGTGTACAACTCGGGCGAAATGATGGACAATCTGGCCTCGCTCGTCCCCGACACGTCGAACGTGTTCGATTACAAGGGTGGCGAGTGCATCGTTCAGATCGCTTACGACAAGCCGAACGGAAGCGATTATCCGGTGGAGGTGTCCGGTTACAAGATGTGGGCATCCACCGTGCAGACCGTTGGTACGAAAAACGCTAATCCGGTGGGCAAGAATGGCTTGATGGACGTTTCCCGCTTGGCCGAGCTCGAGACGTATTGCCGCGATGCCGCCGAGGATTTGGGCGCGAAATGGTTTTGCGGCCATGCGGCGGTGCGTTGCGTGCAGAGTGACGAGGGCGCAGTCCTTGGCGTTATCGCTCAAGATGCCGACGGATCCTATGTGCGCTTCGACGCATCCAAGGGCGTTATCCTGGCCACGGGCGACTTCGGTGCCAATACCGACATGGTGTGGGAGCTTTGCTCGGAATGCGCTGAAAACGCCGAGCGACATGGCGTGGATCGGGAGACGTTGACGGGTATGACCGACTGCGATGGCTCCGGTCATAAAATGGGCTGCTGGGCGGGCGGTGCCATCGAGAGCCATCCGCGCCCCGTGGCCGGCGACGCGCCTTCCATTTCGTTCGGTCCCTGGGGTTCGGCTCCAAGCTTGTGGATGAACTGCAAGGGCGAGCGCTTCATGAACGAGTCGTATGCGGGGTTGGTGCTGGCTCAGTCGTGCCGTCAGCCTATTGATCTCGAAGCGGCCATGGTGGGCAACTTCGCCATCATGGATAAAAAGCACATGCAGTATATTCAGGCGGGCGGCCTTGATCACGGTGCTCCTAACTGGGGATTTCCTGAGGGCATCGAAGAATATCGGGCGCAGATGGACGGCGCAGACCCCTCTGCTGGCACCATTGAGGTTCGCGGTCTGGAAATTGCGAACCGCACGAGGCCGTTTGTGAACGAGGTGTTCGTCGGGGCTACCGTGGAGGAAGCGCTGAAAAATGCCGGGCTTTCCGGGGAGGCTCTCGAAACCGCAAAGGCCACGGTCGAGCGTTACAACGAACTGTGCGCTGCTGGAGTGGATGCAGATTACGGCAAGCCGGAGAATCTGCTCATTCCGATCGACGAGGCCCCGTTCTATATTGCCAAGCAGGGCACCGAGCGCTTGTACGGTCCTGGCCTGAACACGCTTGCGGGCTTGTGCGTCAACGGAAGCTACCAGGTGCTTACGGCTTCGAAAAACGATGTCGTCAAGGGCCTGTATGCGGTGGGCAACACGATGGGCGAGCGCTACGGAAACGCTTACAACTGTCCCTCTGCGGGCAACAACATGGGCAACGCCATGACGAGCGGCCGCGTGGCTGGCAAGCATGCTGCTCGAGGCTAAACGACTCGCGACGATGCTGGGAACGGCGAGCGAGCGGTGATGCAGCGCACCGTCCGTCCGCGCATGTCGGCATCGTCTTTTCCTCCCTCCTGCGAAGGCCGCGCTCGAGCGCGGCCTTCGTGCGTTCGGGCGCGGCCGGCATGATCGGTTGCTGGAGGTGGACTCCGATGCGCCGGTGCCGCCCGCGTTCGCGTTTGCGCTCGCTTCCTGTCAAGCTCCCTTCCGTGCGTCGTGCTATACTGAGCGCCGAATGAACAGGGGGAAGCGCATGGTGAACATTCCTAGTCCGGCGGTGTCCATAGTTGGACGCCATAATTCGGGCAAGACCACGCTGATCGAAAAGCTTATCACTGAACTGGTGGCTCGAGGCCTCGACGTGGGTAGCGTGAAGCACCACAGCCACGTGGGCTTCGATATCGATATTCCCGGAAAGGACTCGTATCGCCATCGCGCCGCCGGTGCAAGCGAGACGGTGATTGCGGCTCCGGGCCAGATGGCGCGCGTGAAAACCGTCAAAGGCGAAATCGAGTGCGCTGAAATCGTGCGTAGCATGCCCGGTCACGACATCGTGGTGGTGGAAGGCTATCGCAAAAGCGGGCTTCCTACCATCGAGATCATGCGCTCGGGCAACGAAGCCGACGCACGCGTAGCCGACGTGTTCGCCGAAGGCGCGCGTTGCGGTTGGCCGCTCGGCACCGACTTCACGCAGTTCACGCGCGGTACGGTTCCTCCTGCTGACGACCCGGCCGCTCACGAGATGCTCGAACGTTCCCAGCAAGCGCCTGCTTCAGCAACGGGCAGTCACTTCGCCGTGCAGCATCCCGATCATGCCGATATCTCCAACAAGCTTCCCACGGCGCAGACTGTTGCCGTGGTGACCGATATCGCCGATGCGCATCGCGCTGCCGAGACGTACGGCATCCCCTCGTTCGATTTGAACGACGTTTCCGGATTGGCGGATTTCGTCGCGCAGCGCTACGCTCGGCCGCGTGTGACCGTGGTGATCCAGGCAGGCGGGGAGAGCCGTCGCATGGGTCAGAGCAAGGCGACGGTTCCGTTCGCGGGCCGCCCCCTTATCGCCCGCATGGTCGAGCGACTTGCTCCCGCTTCGGATGACTTGATCATCACGACGAACGAGCCGGAAAACCTGACGTTTCTGTACGACATGTTCCCGCAGTACCGCATCCAGTTCGTGCGGGATGCGTGCGAATGCCGCGGTGCGCTGCCGGGGTTGTACACGGCTCTGCAGGCGGCCGGCAACCCGTACGTTGCCGTAGTGGCGTGCGACATGGTGTTCGCATCGCCGTCGCTTGTTGTTGCCGAAGCCCTGGCCATGAACGAGTCGGGAGCCGACGTGGTGGTTCCCATCAACAAGCACGGCTACGAGCCGTTCCATGCAATGTATCGTCGCTCGGGCTGCCTGCCTGCCGTGACCGCGGCGCTCGACCGGGGAGAAAAGCGCGCCCAGGCGTTCTTCGCCGACGTGAACGTGCTCGAATTCCCGCAAGCGCGCGTCTTGGAGGCTGAGCCCATGGGCGGCTGCTTTATTAACGCGAACACGCCCGAAGAGCTTCGCTCGTTGGAAGAATCTTTCTTGGAGGGGTAGCATGCCCAACCTTATCGACATAGTCGAAGTGGCGGAAGCGCTTGAGAGCAAGGCCGTTTACTTGGCCTCCGATCGCTGCACGGTGGTGCGAAACCGCCATTCCTCGTGCACGAAGTGCTCGGACGCGTGCCCGACCGGCGCAGTTGAGGCGGTCGACAACGTGCTGTCGCTTAACAGCGATGCCTGCGTGGCATGCGGGGCCTGCACGACGGTCTGCCCCACCGAAGCGCTCATTCCGTTGCAGCCGCTTGACGAGGACCTTGCTTCAAGCGTGGCGGAAGGCGTGGTGAATACCGAAGGGATGGCCGTATTCGCGTGCGCTCGCATAGCGTCGAAGCGCGTGGGCGATCCCCGACGTTACGCGGAGGTTCCGTGCTTGGCTCGCATGGAAGAAAGCGTGCTTCTGGGGCTTGCCGCGCGCGGCGTGGAGGATATCGTGCTGGTTGACGGCACGTGCTCGACGTGTAAATTCAGAGCGAATGTGCCGGGGATCGACGCCACCGTTCGTTCGGCGAACGATCTGATTGCCGCGCAAGGTTCCGAGATCCGCGTGAGGCGGGCGTCGGCGTTTCCCGAGGAAGTGTTGCTGCAGGACAAGCGCAGCTTGCTGGGTGAATCGCGCCGGGGATTTTTCACCAGCGCTCGTTCGCGCGCGGTGGATGCGGCCGGGAAAACCGCCGAAGTGATGGTGTTCAAAAACGATGGCACCGCTGGTCCGTCGCTACGCGATCGCCTGCGCATGTCCGACGCGGGAACGCTTCCGCAGTTCAACCCCGAGCGCCGTATGCGCGTGCTCGACGCCATGGATGGGCTGGGCGCTTCGACGGTGCCTGAAATCGATACGCGGCTGTTCGGGTCGGTGTCGATCGACGAAGAAGCATGCAGCTCATGCGGCATGTGCACGGTGTTCTGTCCTACGGGAGCGCTCAAGAAGAGCGAGATGAAGCCCGCGGACGGCGAAGGCAGCTTCCTTGAATTCTCCGCGGCCGATTGCGTGCAGTGCCGCCTGTGCTCCGATGCATGCTTGAAGAGTTGCTTGACCGTAAGCTCTACGGTGAGCACCGATGAGCTGTTCGACTTCGAGCCGCGCCTCATCCATCTGCCGAACCCTCCGAAGCGCACCGGTATTCTGGGCGGCCTGAAGCGCTAGTCGAGCATTCGGATGCGGGCGGTCTCTTTCTGGGGTATGCTAGGCTTTGAGCTTGCCGGATAAAAGGAGGCCGCCATGTATGCCCGTCAGGTTCGCGCCATCGCTCGGAGTGCTCTGCGGGGCATGTGGGGCGTTGCGCTCGTTGTTGCCCTGGTGGCCGTGATCATAGGCGACGTAAACGCCGCCGTGCTGCCGTCTTTCACCGTTCAAGCGGGCGATGCTTTCTATACCGTCGGCAGTTCTGACGGATTCTCGTACTTGGTGCATATTCCTTTCGCGTTCGAGCTTGCTTTTGCGGAGCCGTTCGGTTTCTTGGGCGTTGTCATCGGCATCTACGGCGTTGTTGTTCTGATAATCGGCGGGGCGGTGCGGCAAGGACTTTGCCAGTTCAGCATTAACCTGATCAAGAAAGATGCCCCTGCGGAATTCAACGTCTTGTTTTCGAAGTTTTCGAACTTGGGCAAGTGTCTTTTACTGAATCTTGCCATGTGGCTTCTCATTTTTGCATGGTCGTTGCTGCTCATCGTTCCGGGTATCATCGCCGCCTACCGCTACGCTATGGCTCCCTACATCATGGCGCAAAATCCGGATATTGGCGTGATGGACGCCATCGGCCAGTCCAAGGAGCTTATGAGGGGGCACAAAGGCCGGCTGTTCTGGTTGAGCCTGACCTTCATTGGGTGGGTGCTCCTGTCGGTTTTGACCTTTGGGATAGGCTTTCTCTGGCTGAACCCCTACATGGAGGCGGTGCAGGCGGCTTTCTATCTGGAGCGAACCGATCAGCTTCCAAGCACGTACGAAAACAGCTCCGCTTTCATCTAGCTCAGAGAATCAAGGCGGGACAAGCGTTTGCGCTCGAAGTTCTTGGAACGAGCTTTCGAGCCTTCGGCGAGGTTGCCATATGTCGATTTGTAAACTGTATTGAAAACGAGTACAGAACTGTTGTATAAGTAGGTGCAGCAGACAGGGGCCGATTGTCCTCGATCGGCCCATTCGATTTTCGGAGTAAGTATGAACAGCGATTTCATGGTAGCGGTGCACGCGCTTGTGTATTTGAACCATAAGGCGGACACCGTTTCGAGCGAGGCGCTTGCCGAGAACATTTGCACGAATGCGGCGCGCGTGCGCAAGGTGATGGTGCCGCTCAAGCGCGCGGGCCTGGTGTCGACGCGCGAAGGAAGCGTGGGCGGATACCGATTCGCGGCCGATGCTGCTGAAGTGAGCCTGCGAACGGTGGCTGACGCTTTGGGCGTGCGTTTCGTCGAATCGACCTGGCACAGCGGCAGTCATGACATGGATTGCCTTATCGCGTGCGGGATGGCCGATGTCATGGACGGCATCTTCGCCGACCTGAACAAGCGCTGTTTCGAGGAGCTTGATCGCACGAGCGTAGCCGACATCGATGCGCGCATATTCGAGCCGAGCGCTCGAGACGCCGATCGTGCGACCCATCCCCATTCGCTGATCCCAAGCAATTCGACCGATTAGGAGACGTCCCATGGGTTTTTCTCTCGAAACGAGCATTCCCGCTTTGACGGTGTTCGTGCAAGGACTTCTGAGCTTTTTCTCTCCCTGCGTGCTGCCGTTGATTCCGTTGTACGTGGGCTATCTTGCCGGCGGCGCAGGCAAGGTGGGCGAAGACGGGCTCATCGAGTACCCGCGCAAGAAAGTGTTCGTGAACACGCTGTTTTTCGTTGTTGGCGTGAGCTTCGCGTTCTTTTTGCTGGGCTTTGGGTTTACGGCGCTCGGGCAGTTTTTCACGGGCAACCAGCGCGTGTTCTCGATGGTGGCAGGCATCATCATGGTGGCGTTCGGCCTGTACATGCTGGGCGCGTTCGGCAAGACGCGCCTGATCGAATCCGAGCGTCGCCTACCGTTCAACCTGGGCTCGTTCGCTATGAATCCCCTGGTCGCCTTGGTGTTGGGCTTTACGTTCAGCTTTGCGTGGACGCCGTGCGTGGGGCCGGTGCTGGCAGGCGTTTTGCTTATGGCGTCGTCGAGCGCGTCGGCGGCGTGGGGCTATGTGCTGGTGGCCGTGTATACGCTGGGCTTCGTGCTGCCGTTTTTGATGGTGGGCTTGTTCACCGGCGAGGTGCTGCGCTTTTTCCGCACGCACGGAAACGTGGTCAAGTACACGGTGAAGGTGGGAGGAGCGCTGCTCATCGTCATGGGCTTGATGACGGTGACGGGATGGATGAACGGCGTGACCAGCTACCTGTCTTCGTTCGGCGCCGCTCCCGCCGCGCAGGAGCAGCCTGCTGATGGGGCGGGCGATGCGGGCAAGACGAACTCGGACGAGCAGCCTTCGTCGTCCGCATCGTCGCCTGATGGGGACGCTGCTGGAAAGGGTTCCTCGGAGGATGCCGCTTTGGCTCCCATGGCCGATATCTCCTTGGTTGATCAGGATGGCGTGGAGCATAAGTTGTCCGATTATCGCGGCAAGACCGTGTTCCTGAACTTCTTCGCCACGTGGTGCGGGCCGTGTCAGCGCGAGATTCCCGATATCGAGGCACTGTACCGCGATCGTGGTCAGAATCAGGGCGATCTGGTGGTTCTGGGCGTGGCGAATCCTAAAACCGCCGATAGACCGCAGAACAGCGATGCTTCCGAGGGCGATGTGAAATCGTTCATCAAGGAATACGGCATCACGTATCCGGTGCTGATGGACACAAAGGGCCAGTTGTTCAGCGCGTACGGGATCAGGTCGTTTCCCACTACGTTCATGATCGACAAAGACGGTAACGTGTTCGGATACGTCACCGGCATGCTCACCGCCGACGTCATGAACAGCATCGTAGAGCAAACGATGACCGGCGTGCGGAAGTAGGTTTTGCGCGGAGGTTTCTGACCGCTCGTTCCGTTCTGGGCGAGCGGTTTTTTGTCTTGCGACATTCCGGGTGATGAAAGGCTCTCGCTTGCAGTCGATGCGGGGCTAAACCGTTTCTAGCCGTCCTAATAGTGCTCCTGGTTTTTAGGGTGCTTAGGCGCGGCGCGAGATCTCTTACTTTACAGCGTAAAGAAATCGCGTTACCATTTGCTTTACAGTGTAAAGAAAGCACTGGGGGAGTCCGGCTTAAACGCCGGACCAAGGCATCAACAAAGGAGGAGCAATGGGAGAAGCGGACGTTTCACGTCGTTCGTTCCTGAAGGGCGTCGGCTTGGCCGGGTTGTCCGCTGGGGCGATGGGCGCATTCGGATCTGCGGGCATCGCGTTTGCCGATGACGCGGCAGCTGGTGCGTCATCAAGCGATGCGGGCGATGTGTACCGACAGCTTGCCAGCGACACAAACCTGATTCCGGTAAACAAGGCTGCTTGCCCTGGACCGCGCGGGCCGGTCGGATTCGAGGATCGCGACATCGCTGCAAGCGAAATAGGGTCTACCGAAGACTGCGACATCGTGGTGGTGGGTGCCGGCATCGGCGGCCTTATGGCAAGCCTCAAAGCTGCAGAAGAAGGCGCGAAGGTTATCTGCATTGAAAAAATGACGAAAGGTCGCGGCTGCTTCGAGTGCTTTGGCGCCGCAGGTGCGAAATGCCAGGAAGGCACAGCTATCGACAAGGTGGCGCTGCTCGATGAGATATATCGAAGCGCATATTGGCGCGTGCGTCCTGAACCCACGCGTACGTATGTTGATCGCTCGGGGGAGGCTACGGATTTCTGGCAGTCGATGCTGGACAAGGGGCAAAACGGCTTCGTTATATCCAAGGTTGAAGGGGCTCCCTCTACTAACGGCATGCCTGCGTTGAACCCGCTTATTGATACCGAGCTGGGTTTTTACGACAGCCCCTCGCTTCCGCCCGATGCGGGCGTGCGTTCTGGCTATTCGGGCATTTACGTGTGCCTTGAAATGCAGGAAGTAGCAAAGCTCTACGACAATTTGGATCTGCGCTTTGAAACTCCCGGCGTGCAGTTGGTTCGTGACGAGTCCGGTCGCGTAAGTGGCGTTATCGCTAAAAGCGGTGATACGTACGTGAAGATCAATGCCGGCAAAGGCGTTATTCTTGCCACTGGCGGCTACGATGCGAACCCTGATCTTATGCAAGCCTGGACGCGACCGGAGGACTACGCGACGTCGAGTTGGTGGAATCCCGGTTGGGGGACTACCGGCGACGGACACCTGATGGGTATCAAGATAGGTGCTCAGATGGATTCTTGCCCGCAGCCGATCATGAACTTTCGTTGGGGTAATCCGGATTCGTTTTACGATGCACGTACGTGGAACGCTGTCTACTTCGCGCTTATGGTCAACGGTCAGGGAAAGCGCTTCGTGCGCGAGGATCTTCCGTTCCAGAGCGTGTCCAATGCTCAAAACGCCCAGCCCGGTTATGGAAAGAATTGCTGGCAAGTGTTCGACGAGACGATGTTCGAAGGCATGGAAGACGCGGTCGACGAGTTTAAGGAGAAGGGGTGGCTCTTCGAGGGTTCCTCTCCTGAGGAGCTTGCAAAGCAGTGCGGCGTAGATCCCCAGGGTCTCGCGGACACTATCGCACGTTACAACGAGTTCTTTAAGGATGGCGTAGACAGGGATTTCGGGCGTGATCTCTCCCAAACCATGCCGTTTACGGGTACGCGCTACTTTGCCCTGACTACGAATAGCTGCGTGCTAGCTACGGTTGGCGGATTGACTATCGACGGCGACTGTCGTGTGCTTGACGCGGATGATCAGGTTATCGAGGGCTTGTACGCTGTCGGCAACGCATCGGGGAACTTCTTTGCAGGGAATTACCCGCGTCATATTCCAGGAACGTCTATCGGTAGGGCTGTCACGTTCGGCTACGTGGCTGCCGAGCATGCCGTGAAGGGAGCGTAAGGAACTATGTTGAATGCGAACCGATCCGCACGCGTGAAAACTGTCGTTTTTGCCGCCGCGCTGTGCTTTTCGCTCGGGCTTGCGGCATGCGCGCCAAGCGGAACTCAGGAAAGCTCGTCGTCTGTGGCGACGACGCAAACATCTGGCGACGTCGCGGGGGCTTATGTGTCCGATGAGCAATGCTTGAGCTGTCATGGTGGAAGCTACGAGGCTCTTGCTGAAACTACGTCATCGTACGGAGCCAGCAACCCTCATGATTCTATCCACGGAGGTTACAATTCCTGCGTGAATTGCCATGCGAAGGACAAGGAGGTCACCGACAACCAGTGCCTCCATTGTCATGATTGGCCCCATAATCCCAAGACGGCCTAGGCGCGATTCGCCGCTTGTCTGCATAGCGGTTTAAGTCCCTGCTTCTTGATTGCGTAATACGCAGGCCGGCCTTTGTGCCGGCCTGATTGGTTTTCGCATGATGTGCGTCCGGCGCCTCGGGGCGCGCGAATCGTCGTGCTATGCTGATGATGAAACGTATGCGCGTCGGGAGGGAACATCGTGGGCTCGGAGTTTGCGAGGAATCGAAAATGCGGACTGAACAAGGACGTTATCGTTGATGCTGCCTACCGCATGATCGATCGCGATGGATTGAGCACGTTTACCATGCGCGCGCTCGGAGCGGAGCTGGGCGTTTCGGCCATGGCGTTTTACGCGCACTTTTCTTCGCGCGAAGAAGTGCTTGCGGCGGTGCTTACGCGATTCATGGAAACGATGGATACCGACCCCGTTCCCGGTGAACGCTGGGATGATACGCTGCGCCGCACCATGACCTCGATCCATCGGGAGTTCTTCGCGCACCCGCACATGCACGATGTGGACAACGGAATAGATCCGTTCGTTTCGTATGCGGGACTGGCGGCGCATACGGAAAAAATCGTATCCCTGCATCTCGCGCAAGGGATGCCGGAGGACGTTCTTGCCAAAGCATGGGCGATGGTCGATGCGTTTCTCTCGGGATTCAACGCCAGCGCAATCGGAGCCGCTCGTCTTCGAAGCGCAGAAGAGACGCATGGCGATGAGTCCTCTTGTCTGCCTCCGTGGCAACGCATCGTGCGCAGCGCCTATACCGAAGACTCCTTTGCCAACGGTATCGAGATGATCATTATCGGCGTGAGGGGGCTGGCTGCGCCCGATCCGTGCGAATGGCGCACTCCTGCCTAGACTGCAGATGGACATGCGAAGCGCCCACCGAGATAGGTGGGCGCTTCGTGCTGGAAGGTCGCGCGTGGGAGGGGTGTGCGCGACCGTAAGGGGTATTGCGCTATTTGGCTGCCAGCAGCTTGACCACATGCAGCGCCTCGGTCATGGTGCGACCGCAAGCTACGCCGTGCATCTGGTCGGGATAGTTGCCGCTGAACAGGGAGCCCGAGCAGTCGCCGGCGCAGTACAATCCTTCGATAGGCTCAAACTCTGCATTGAGGGCCTGGCAGTCTTCGTTGATGCGAACGCCGTCGATGGTGGTCAGCAGCGTGCCGCCCAGCGTAGCGCCGAAGAACGGAGGCGTGCGAAGCTCGGACAGGCGGTACGCTTCCTTTCCGAAGTCCACGTCTTCCTGAGCGTCGAACAGCTCGTTGTAGCGCTTGCAGGTGGCTAGGAAGTTCTTTTTGGCATCGGCATCGAAGCCCAGCTTGTCGGCCAGTTCCTCAAGCGTATCGGCCATTTGCAGGCGGCCGTCTGCAAGCTCTTTCTCGAAGTACTTTTCCAAATCGTAGGTGCCGTCTTCGCGCTTGACGCGCTGAACGCCCATGCGGGTGCCGGCGCTGCAGCCCAATGTGTGGAAGCGCTGCACGTCTTCGCCGAAGTTTCCGTCCCACACGCTAATGTACACGCCGCCAGGCTGCTGAGCTGCCGCATGCGGCAGATAGTCGTAGTCGGCGGATTCCAGTGCGAAGCGCTTGCCTTTTGTGTTCACTTTCAGGAACGGCTGCGTGCCTGGGTTGAACTGGCCGTTGCCCGGGAACTGCGGCTTGCCGGCTTCGATGGATTCCTGGGTGTAGCCGGCGGTGGTTCCGGGAGCTACCAGGCCGCGGTCGAAGATCATGGTCGCGCTGGTGATATCCTTTACGGCACCAGCCCACAGGGCGGCTTTGATGCCCATGCCGTCGTTGTTCTGGTTGTAGCCCAAGGCGGTAACCGAAGCGGTGGTGATGGGGGACAGGGCGGACAGCATGGTGGGGTTGGCGCTGTAGCCGCCCGTTGTCAGCAGCACGCCTTTTTTGGCGTTGATCTGGGTGTAGCCGTTGTCGGTCTTGAAGATGGCGCCCGTTACCTTGCCAGACTCGTCGGTAACCAGCTTGGCTAATTCGTGCTTGTAGGAAATCTGGTAGCCGTTGTCGTTCATGATTTGCTCGAACAGCTTGTTGCGCTCCGGAATGCCGTCTCGTCCGCCTTCGGCATTGCCGTAGTGATGCTCGCCGCACGGAGTGTAGAAGGGGGTGGCGCCCATGCCGCCGGGCATTTCGAACTCATCGGCGATGACCTTCGCGCCAGCAGCGCTCATGTACTTGTCGACGTACTCGAACATGTCGTTGCTCTCGTTCATCCACATGTTGATGAGAGCCTGGTCGCACGTTCCGCTGGAGTAGCGAGCCCATTCGCCATGCAGACGAGCGCGGTCGGTGTAATAGCCCTGGTCGGTGAAGGGCTTGGTGTCAACGGCATTGAACCAATGGCGCGTGGCGCCTACTTCGGAGCCCTTCTCGCATAGGATGAAGTCCATCTTCTGGTCAGATGCGTAGGCGCCTGCGATCATGCCGCCGTTGCCGGCGCCCACGATAAGAAGATCGGTGTCCTTGGTTTCCGCGATGTCGCTTTCGGCGATTTCGGGCGCAGATCCCAGCCAGTCAACGGTTATGGCGCTGCTGCCGTTGTCTGTGGCTACAACGCCATTGGAAGCGGCTTTCGCTTCGGTGGAGCCTGCTGCTTTAGCATCGCCCGAGCCAGGAGCTTGCGGAGCGCAGCCGGCTAGCCCAATAGCGGCAAGCGCGCCGGCTCCTGCCATGCCGCCCAAAAAACTGCGACGAGATATTCCCTGTGATTTCATACGTTCCTCCTTCAAATGTGTTCTCTTGCCGCCCGACAGCGTCATGCGGCATCCCTCGGTCTTCACCTTATCGACGTTGCGCGGTGCTGAAACCACCCTGCAAGGGGCGTTTCGATTGGGGTCGTCGGGTGGCTTCTGCTCCCCCCGATGGGGTGATTTGTGCGCATTATGCCTGATGGGAATTGGATTGACGCTTCCTGCGCTCGCAGCACGGGCGTGTTTCACGTACAATGGGGACACGTGATCAAGGGGGGGGAGGGACCTTGCAATCGGTTGCACAACGAATTCGTAGCTTGGGAGAGGCTGTGGATTCGGTTACGTTGCTGTGCGTGGTGGGCTTTGCCGTCATGGGGTTTGTTGGCGGAGTTTTAAATGCCAGTTTGTATGCGCGCGTGGCCGAGTACTGCGGGATCGCTCGCGAGGTGGCCACGCTGTTTTCGGGCGCGCTGTTTTTAGGGGTGTTCCTCGTCGCCTCGCGCAAGCCCGTTCTGCTTGATCGACGGCTGTTAACCGTAGGTGCGCTCGGCTGCGCAATCACGGCGGCTTTTGTGCTGGAATTCGCGCTATCCCTTGGCAACGGGCCTCTAACGATTGTTGGCTTCCTGTTTTCGAACGTTGCTTCGGTTTGGGCTTCCGTCATGCTTTTATGCACTCTGGCGTCCTTGCGTTCGATGGAAGCGGTGCTGGTTGCTGTGGTGTGCGGCACGGCGCTGGGCGAGGTGGTGCGCGTGGTTCATCCGCCGGTGTTGTTCCAGGTGGGTGTTGTCGAGGTTGTGGCCTGCCACGCGCTGGTCATCATGTTGCTGTACCGTCGCGGCGGTCTAAGGCTTGACCAAGTGGCGCGCGGCGCGTCTCCGGCCAGTCTTGAGCTTTCTAATCCTGAATCGTTTTTGCAGCCAGCGCACGCTTTGTTTTTATGTGCGGCGTTGTTTAGCGTGGCAACGGGGTACGGTTTGACGCTTAACGAAGTTTCGCACGCCCCGGTAGGCGTGGAGATTTCGGCGTTTGTTCTGATGGGCGTGGCGGTCTGGATGCTGCTCTCCGGCGGGGAGGGCAAGGAGGATCTGCTGTTCTCCTTTTCAGTACTGCTTGTGGTCGCCGGATTCATCATTGCTCCCTTTACTTTTTTGACAGGCATTCCTTCGGCAAATGCTTTATTGCGCATTGGCGTGCGCTGTTTCGACATGCTGGTGTGGCTGGTGGTTCTTTCGGTTGGAAGGCGCAACCTGCTTGCATTGCTGCCGACGTATGCGCTCATACGCTGCATGAACGCTGTCGGCACCGATATAGGCGCCGTTGCCGGTCATACGACGAACGACTTGGTGGGGACGAATGGCGATGCCGCCATGCTCATTGCCGAAACGGTGCTGTTCGCGTTCGTTGCTTTCCTGTGGTTGGGCTTTCGGAAGTTCAGTTTCACTGACACTATCC
The DNA here is from genome assembly GCF_052119225.1 of Paraeggerthella sp. LCP19S3_G8. Classification (NCBI taxonomy): domain Bacteria; kingdom Bacillati; phylum Actinomycetota; class Coriobacteriia; order Eggerthellales; family Eggerthellaceae; genus Paraeggerthella; species Paraeggerthella sp. LCP19S3_G8. The sequence continues at coordinate 83,299 of NZ_JBQKFQ010000007.1, read as the reverse complement.
AGGGCGTAGTGGGCATGGGCGCGTCGGCGGATCGCGCGCGGATGCGGAACGAGTTGTCGGAAAACGAAACTGCGCCGCGGGGCGAAAGGGGAGACGCGACGACGAGCGTTGCGGTTGCGCCGAGCATTGAGGAACGATGTCGTTTTATCGGGGTGGATTGTGGTTTGACCGAGCGCGAAACCGAGATATTCGCGATGTTGGCGCGTGGGCGCAACGGGCAATTCGTCATGGACTATTACGTAGTTTCTCGAAACACGGTGAAAAGCCACGTTAAGCATATATATGCCAAATTGGGCGTTCACTCTCAACAAGAGTTGATTGACTTGGTGGAGGATTGGCGCGCGCCAGCGGCACGGCCTTAGCGTTCGAGCAGGAAGCGCTCGACTTCGCGGTTGAATGCTTCGGGGTTCTTGGCTGCCACGAAGTGATCTCCGGGAACGAACGTCAGGCGCGCATCGGGCAGGCTTTTCGCGATCAGCCGCGTGTGGCCCTCCTCGATCATGTCGTCCGTGCCCGCTATCACGAGCGTCGGCACGTCAAGTCTGCTCAACTGCCGCGGATCGATGTTCGGGTCGTTCACCATAAGCCCCAGCATCTCGGCGTTGTCATGCGCCTTTTTGCTCCAGCGGGCAAACAGCGACGCCGCGCGATACCCCAGTTCAATGGGAATCTGCACGGATCGCTTCACGCCGGCTGCGTTCAGGTTCGCGCCGTTCAGGACAAGGCGGTCCACGCGATCCGGATGTGCGAGCGCGAACGTGAGCGCGATGTTGCCGCCGTCCGAGAATCCCAGAACATGGGCGCGTTCGATAGCGTGCGCGTCCATAAATCGCAGCAGGTCGTCGGCGAACTGGCGAATGGTGAACGGGGCGCTCCCTCGCGGCGATCGGCCGTGCCCGCGTGTGTCCAGGGCGATCACGCGAAAGCTGCGCGAGAATCGTTCGATCTGATGCTCGAAGTACGTTGAGTCCTCGCCGTTACCGTGCAGCAAGATGAGCGGCGTGCCGGATCCTTGCTCGCGGTAGTGCAGCTTGACGTCCATGGCACGCCCCTCCTTCGTCCTGCAATCGTTTTGGCGCTCCGCCTATCATAGACTACGCGCGTCGCTTGCGCCCCTTGCTTTGCCATCCGGCTCCCATCCAGCCCCGTCCAACCCCTGCCCGCTCGCACCCGCGCCGCGACCCGAACCCCCCCCATCTCGTCCGCACGTCGCCTCCACCCGGCCTCATCCTGCGCGCTTTGCCCCTCCCGTGCGCAGGATCGGTTGTGCTACACTTCGAAGTCATCCTTATCCGAACATGAACAGCGAAAAGGGGACGCGCATGACGTCTTCAGCACGTGATTTCCCTGCGGCGGCTGACGAAGCGGCGGCATCGCCAACCGGCATTGCCGCCGGCCTGCACGTTGCCGAACCCGATCGGAAGTCTTGGCTGGACATAGCCTTCGTCCGCGCAGGCGGCATGTTCAGCGCGCCCACGCTCATGGTCGGCGCCGCTTTGGGCATGGGACTGGCGCTGTCGGGGGCCGCCCTCGCTACGCTGGCGGGGTTTGGATTTATTGTGGCGTATATGTGCTTCGTCAGCATGCAGGCTGCTGACCTGGGTCTTCCTACTGCTTCTTTGGCTGCGCCGGCGCTTGGGCGCGCGGGCGCTCGCTACCTGGTTTCCCTTATCGTGGGCGTGGTGACCATTGGCTGGTTCGGCGTGCAAACGGCGGTATGCGGAGCTTCGCTGTCCCTTATGCTGCTCGATGTGTTCGCCATCGAAGCCCCGGTGTGGGCTTGCTCGGTTGCCTTGGGCGCCCTCATGCTGATCACGGCCGTCATCGGGTTCAACGGCCTGAAATGGTTGAGCTCGGTCGCCGCGCCGCTGCTGGTGCTTATCTGCTTGTACGGTGTGGGAGCTTCCATCGCGCGCGCAGGAAGCTTGGAGCCGCTGTTGGGGTACGTGCCGTTGCCGGCCGACGCCATCGGGTTCATCGCCGGCGTCAACATGGCCGTGGGCTTGTTCGCGTTCGCGGGGGCCACGGCTGGCGATTTCGCTCGATTCGCGCGCACGCGCAAGGATGCCGTGCTCTCATGCGTGGTGGGCGTGATCCCGGCCGCGCTCGTGGCGCTGGTGGCGGGCGCTTCGTTGGCTATCGTCACGGGCGAGTCCGACATTGCCGTCATCATGAACTCGGTAGGCCTTCCGGCAGTGGGCCTGGTGGCGCTCGTGCTGTCGGCGTGGACGGTGAACGCGGGCAACGTGTACTCGGCGGGGTTGGGCTTCGCCGTCATGATGGGTCGTGACGAAGACGGGTCCAAGTGGACCACGGCCGTGTCCGGCGTGCTGGGCATCGTGCTGGCGGTGGGCGGCATTCTGGGGCAGTTCGAGGCGTTCCTCACGGTGCTTTCCGCATGCGGCCCGGCTCTTGCGGGCGTGATGATTGCCGACTACTGGCTCGTGCGCAAAGGCCGCCCTGAAAACGTGCGCGTGCAGGAGGGCTTTTCGGTTGCGGGCCTGGCCGGGCTTGCAGTCGGTATCGCGGTCGGCGTGGTGACCGGCGGCACGTTCGCCCTTGTTCCCGGGCTTGAGTTTCTCGACATGCCGTTTTTCATCGGGCCGGTGAACGGCATAGCGGTATCTATGGTGGTTTACGTTGTTGCTTACAAGCTGGCCAAACTTCCCGCATTCCCCGGTACAATTCAACTTATCGTTCATCGCAAGTAGGGGGGCAGCAGCGTGCGTCTTATCCAGGTGGAGGACATCGCCGATATAGCGTTGGGCTCGTCGCTTCTGGGTGCTGGCGGCGGGGGAGATCCGTACATGGGCTCGCTCGAAACCACTGCTGCCATTTGCGAATGCGGCCCGGTGCGTCTGCTGGATGCCGACGAGGTGCCCGACGATTGGACGGTGGCGTCCATCGGCAGCGTGGGCGCGCCTTCGGTGGTGCTCGAGAAGGGCGTTAACGGCCAGGAGTACGTTCGCGCGCTCGACCTGCTGGAACGCAGGCTGGGCCGCTCCATTGACGCGTTCGTCTTGGCCGAGGCCGGTGGCTTGAACTCGCTGGTTCCCATTGCCGCGGCGGCTCGCGTGGGGATACCGGTGGTCAACGTGGACGGCATGGGCCGCGCATTTCCCGGATTGCAGCAGGATACGTACTGCATGGCCGGCGTGCCCACTACGCCCATGGCGTTCGTGGACGAGAAGGGCAACCGCGCCCTCATCGAAACCGTCGACAACGATTGGACCGAGGCCATCGGGCGCGCGGTGACCACGGCATGCGGCGGCTCGCTCATCAATCTGGGAGCTTCGATGTCGGGCGCGAAGATGAAGGAGTGCGCCGTTCGCGGGACGGTTGACCTGGCTCAACGCCTCGGCCGTATTATCCGTACGGCGAAGGACGCGCGCGAGCGCTCCGCCCGTGCGTTCTTCCTGGAGGAATCGGGCGCGCACCTGTTCTTATGCGCGAAGATCGTCGACGTGCTGCGCGAGACGCGGGATGGCTACAACTTCGGGCGCGCCGTGCTGGAAGGCGTGGGCGACGATAGGGGGCATGCGGGCTCGGTCGTGTTTCAGAACGAGAACCTGTACGCCGAAGTGGACGGGCGCGTTGCCATGAGTGTTCCCGACTTGGTGTGCCTGGTGGATGCCGATACCTTCGTGCCGGTGACCACCGAGTCGCTCAAGTACGGCAAACGTGTGCTATTAGTAGGATTGGCGTGCGACGCTGCATGGCGCACGCCTCAGGGCGTCGCGTTGGGCGGCCCTGCGTTTTTCGGTTTCGACATACCGTACGTGCCGGTTGAGATAAGCTACGCATCGTTCGAAGGAGAAAAAGCGTGCGAGAACTAGGAATTCAGGAAATCGAGGACATCGCTTTAGGTGCGGCGCTGCTGGGCGCCGGCGGGGGCGGCGATCCCTACATCGGCAAGCTCACGGCTATCGGGGCGGTGAAGGAATGCGGCCCGGTGCAGATGATCGGCATCGACGAAGTTCCCGAAGGCGCGCTCATCATGCCGGCGGCGTCCATGGGCGCTCCCACCATCCTGGCCGAGAAGGGCGTCGGCGCCAACGAGTTCGCCAAGCTGTTCGACATGGTGTCGCGCTACTACGGCAAGCCCATCTACGCCACCATGCCCATCGAAGCGGGCGGCGTGAACTCCATGCTGCCCATTGCCGCCGCTGCGCGCCTGGGCATTCCCATGGTGGACGTGGACGGCATGGGCCGTGCTTTCCCGGAGCTGCAGATGGTCACGTTCACTATCGGCGGCGCGTCGGCTACGCCCATGGCGTTCATCGACGAGAAGGGCAACTCGGGCATTCTGGATACCATTACGAACAAGTGGACCGAAGACATCGCTCGCGCGGCCACGATGACCTGCGGTGGCACGCTGACCATCGCGCTGTTCTGCATGGATACGCAAACGTGCAAGGAATACGGCGTGCACGGCATTGTCACGCGCTCCGAGGAGCTGGGCCGCGCAATCCGCTTGGCGAAAAGCGAGGCGTCGGCGGCGGGTTTGACGCCCGAAGAGTTCTTCCTCAAGTTCACGGGTGGCTACAAGCTGTTCAAGGGTAAAATTTCCGACGTTCTGCGCGAAACGCGTGGCGCGTTCAACTTTGGCAAAGTGGTGCTTGAGGGCATTGCCGAAGATCGGGGCAGCCAGGCTTACGTCGAGTTCCAGAACGAGAACCTGAGCTGCGTGGTTGACGGCGAGATCTTGGCCACCACCCCCGACCTCATTTGCCTGGTGGACCCCGACACCTTCACGCCGGTTCCCACCGACGCGCTCAAGTACGGCAAGCGCGTGATGGCGCTGGGCCTGGAGTGCTTCGGCATGTGGCGCACGCCGGCCGGTATCGATCTGGTGGGGCCGCGCTACTTCGGCCTGGACACCGACTACATCCCCGTTGAAGAGCGCTGCATGCGGAAGGGAGCATAAGGCTATGTACAAGTTGGGAATCGACGTAGGCGGCACGAACACCGACGCTGTTTTGATCGACGAGGATTTAAACGTTGTTGCCGCGGTGAAAAACCCCACGTCAGGGGATATTTACAGCGGAATCATGGGTGCGGTGGACGCCGTTTTGGCCGATAGCGGCGTCGATCGCGCGCAGATCGGGCAGGCCATGCTGGGCACCACGCAGTGCACGAACGCCATCGTGGAGCGCAAGGGCCTGGCGCCTATCGCCATCTTGCGCATCGGCGCGCCCGCTTCGGTGGGTATCCCGCCCATGGTGGACTGGGCGCAGGACATCGCCGCGGTCAGCGTGGACGCCGCCATTATCGAGGGCGGTTTCGAATACGACGGCAAGCGCCTGGCGGAATTCGACGAAGCGGCGTGTCGTGCGTTTTTCGAGGGCGTGCGCGGACGCGTGGAAGCCGTGGCTATCTCGTGCGTGTTCTCCACGGTGCGAAACGACGATGAGCTGCGTGCCGCCGAGATTGCCACCGAGGTGCTAGGCGATGACGTGCACGTGTCCATTTCCAGCGAGATCGGCTCGATGGGCCTGATCGAGCGCGAGAACGCTACCATTTTGAATGCGGCGCTCTACGATGTGGCGCGTCGGTTTACCGAGGGCTTCGCGGCCAGTCTTGCCGACAAGGGCGTGGTGAACGCAGAGGTGTACCTGTCGCAGAACGACGGCACCCTCATGACCATGGAGCATGCGCGCCAATACCCCATCCTTACGATCGCCTGCGGCCCCACGAACTCCATTCGCGGCGCAAGCTATCTGTCGCGCATGGCTGACGCGATCGTGATCGACGTGGGCGGCACCACCACTGACCTGGGCGTGCTTTCGCACGGGTTCCCGCGCGAAAGCGGCGTGGCCGTGACCATCGGCGGCGTGCGCACCAACTTCCGCATGCCCGACGTGGTGTCCATCGGCTTGGGCGGCGGTTCCATCGTGCGTGTTGCCGACGACGGCAGCGTGACGGTCGGCCCGGATTCGGTGGGCTACCAGATTGCCGAGCGCGCGCTCGTGTTCGGCGGCGACGTTATGACTGCCACCGACATCGCCGTGCGCTTGGGCATGGCCGAAGTGGGGGATGCGGCGCTCGTGGCCGATATCCCGCAGGATGTGGCTGCGCGCGCCATGGACGCCATGCGCGAGACGGTGGAGGAAGCCATCGACGTGATGAAGGTGTCGAGCGACGACATCGACGTGGTGCTGGTAGGCGGCGGCGCTATCGTGCTGCCGCGTGACCTGGCAGGAACGGCTCAGGTGCTTACGCCCGAGCATGCCGGGTGCGCGAACGCTATCGGCTCGGCCATCTCGAAGGTGAGCGGCGTGTACGAAGCGTTGATCGACTACGACGTGACGCCGCGCGAAGAGGCGTTGGAGAACGCGCGCGTCGCTGCGTGCGAGGCTGCCGTGGAAGCCGGTGCCATTCGCGATACCGTGGAGGTCATCGATGCCGAGGACGTTCCCTTGGCGTACTATCCTGGCCATACGAACCGCGTGAAGGTGAAGGCTGCGGGAGACTTGGCGTAAGCAAGGCGGATGCCTGCAGGTCCGCTGGTCCAGGCAGGGACAATGCGATTTTCAAGGGCGCTCTGACGAACTGGTCGGGGCGCCCTTGTTTTTCGGCGCCCGCGTGCATGATGCGAAGGTCGCGGGCGCGAAGGGCTCCAATTGCTGCGGAAGGCAGCTCCGGCGCAGCATGGGGAAGGGAGAAGTCGGCAATGAGCCATCGAATGCCCCTTCGCCGTTCTTGCGATGCCGGCGCGGGAGGCCGACGCGTGCGCGCCGTTCGCCCCTTTCGCTAACTTGCGCACGAAAAACCGCTCCCGCTGGCAGATTTTCACGTTTAGGGGTCGTCGAAGTTGGCGCCGTTCCCGTTGCCGTTTGGCTTGCTTTCCGTTATGCCTGGTCACGGCCTTGGGCTGTTGCGCTGCGCTTTTGCGAGCGCTTGTCTGGTCGGCTCAAGCGACCTCAAACCGTCAAAACCTGCCGGCGGGAGCGGTTTTTCGCGCGCAAGCGCCGCTGTGGGGGCAGGGACGGGAGGTGGGGGCGGCGCGGGAGCGCGAAACGGGGGTGTGGCGACGTGGGAGCGCGAAACGGGAGCGCGAAACGGGTGCGCACTCCGCGAACGAGGTAGGCGACCGGCGAAGAGCTGGCTCGGTTCGTGCCGCCGAACCAGAGGAGCCTGCGCGAACGGGGCGGGGCCGGGAGCGGTGGGCGGGGTGGCAGCGAGCTTGCGTCTCGCCAGTCCCGCGCCGCGTCCCGTTCCCTCGTCCCGCCAGACGCCCGCCGGGCTTGGATCCGCACGTTTCCCAATGCGTTCGGATTGTGCTGCTTGGATGACCTCTTTTGAATCATGGTATCATACATATGCAGGATGCTTTTGAGAGGCGGAGTCCACCCCTTTGTTTGAATCATTGCACATAAACGAGAAATCCGGCGTGCCCGTATGGGTGCAGATTCGCAACAACTTGATCTTCCTTATTAAAAGCGGCCAGATCAAGCCGGGGGATGTGCTGCCAACTGTACGCGAACTTGCGACGCAGCTTGGCGTGAACTACAACACCATTCATAAGGTGTACCAGGATCTTGAAGCGGACAATCTCATTTGTTCGAGTCGCGGCAAGCGATCGTTCGTTGCCGACGTCGACAAAGATGTACTGCAGCTACCGGAATCTCCCGTGGACCTTGTTATCGACGAACTGGTACGCGTGGCTCGGGAGAGCAACGTCTCGGAGGGGGACGTGTTGGTGCGGGTGAAGGAACGCTTTTCCGAGTAACCGATCGAATAGGGGAGATAACATGGGGGAGAGGTCGTTTTTCAGCGAGCCCGAAGAGCGGGATCGCTCGAGCGTTTCGGCTGAGATCGAAGACAATTTCAAGGATACGGCTACAAGTCGCTGGGGCGCTACGATGTTGCGCTGGGTTCTGGTTCTGGCCGTTGTGGCTGTTTTCGGACTGATTGCATGGCTTGCATCGTCGGTTGCGATTCTTGTGGTCGGCATAGTGGCAGGTGCTGTCTTGTTCAGCTGTGCGCATGTTGTACTTGAATGGGAGCGCGCCGTGGTTATGCGCTTTGGTCGGTTCAACCGCGTGGCCGGTCCCGGTCTTATCCTTATGATTCCCTTTGTCGAATACGCGTCGGCGGTCATCGACTTGCGTATGCGGTCGACGTCGTTCAAAGCTGAGCAGGTACTGACCTCCGACTTGGTTCCTGTGAACGTAGACGCGGTCTTGTTCTGGATGGTGTGGGACGCGGGCAAGGCGTGCTCTGAAATTCGCAACTTCGAGCGCCTGGTGTTCTGGATTGCCCAAACCACGTTGCGCGACGTGATCGGCGGCGTCAATATCGCGCAGATGGGCATGCGTCGCGCCCAAATCGACAAAGAGATCGCAGCCATCCTTGAGCGGAAAACCAGCGAATGGGGCATTACGGTGGTGTCGGTGGAGATCCGCGACATCAAGATCCCCGAAGAGCTGCAGGAGGCCATGTCGGCTGAAGCCCGCGCTGAGCGCGAGTACAACGCGCGCGTCATCTTGGCTGAAGTTGAGAAGGAGATATCCGAAATGTTCGTGGACGCCGCGCGCACGTACAAAGAAGAAGATGCGGCGCTGCAGCTTCGCGCTATGAGCTTCGTGTCGGATAGCGTGAAGGAGAAGGGCGGCCTTGTGGTGATACCCAGCGCGTTGTCGGATGCGTTCGAGGGGTTGGAGAGCCTTGCTAGAAAAGGGTAGGACATTTTCGGCAAAATAGGTCTTTGAACAGCAAAAACGATAACCGGGTTCCTTGTTGAAAAGGAGCCCGGTTATCGTTTTGGGCAAAGCTCGATCCATTCTTGAAAAAGAATCATATATCACTAAGACAAGTATCACATATTTGTATGATTTATGATACGATACAGCTTGGAGGTAAAGCGACGGGGGAGCTAGACCGCTCGAAATGCTTGAGACGAGCAAGATTCGAGGCGTCTGTCCTCTTCGCGCCACAGGGAGAGAAAGGAAGGGGAATGAAAAAGAAGTTCGTGTGGGTAACTACAGTGCTCTTGGCCGGATCGCTTTGCGCTGTTGGCTGTGCGCAGCAGGACCCGGCGGCAGAGGGCGATGCTTCGGGCGAGGGGAAACAATACGCCAACAGCATCGAGGAGTCCGAGGCGGTGCTTGCCGAGGAGAATGCCCGCTGGCAGGAGATTAACAAGGAGTACGCTCCTGAGATTCGCACGCTGGAAGACGGAACCAAGGTCCAGCGTACGCCATCCGAGTATCAGTGTTACCACTGGAACCGCCCCTATGAAGAAGGTACGACGTACAATAACTATTTCTTGGATGCCGACAACCGTGGTTGCGGAGCTTGCCACGAAGATCTTGGCGACGCCTTGTCCAACATGGAATATGCTCACCCCACCGTATGGAACGATGCGCTAGGCAGCAAGCTCACCGTCGATCAGTGCATGCTGTGCCACAGCGCCGATGATGGCCAAGAAATGGGTACCGTGATGCACGCCGTGCACTATGGCGAGCGCAACGGCGCCAACTTCGAGGACCGTGGCGGAAAATGCATCAGCTGCCATAACATTACTGAGAACGGCAACGGTGCTGAGCTTTGGGACGAGGTCAAGTACGACCATCTGGACGGGATCGTTAAAGTGAAGGATGTCCAGGGCGAATTCAAGTTCGACCAAACCACCACCACTGCACCCGAAGATATGTTTACCTACGATTGGATTCATTCCAATTACGATCACCTGATCCATATCATGGGTAAAAACGTCCTTGATGCGGAAATGCCGCAGGACTTCGTGGACAATTGGGAAGTCACCATAAACGGCCTGGTGAACAAGCCGTATACCGCCAAGCTTGCTGATCTCATCGCTGAGGCCGAGGGCGCCGGTGCAACGGTTACAAAACTCTCCAAAATCCACTGCGTGGACAACATGCCTGGAGGTGGCGGTATTTCCAACGTAGAAATCACGGGCATTCCGTTGAGCTGGCTCATTGAGAAGGGCGGCGGCGCAAGCAAAGACATCACCGGTGTGTTGTTCGATCGTCGGGAGTTTCACACTAATGGCGAAATGACGCATAGCAACCGTGGCGTGCCGGAGGCAAGCTTCGACGACGTGTACCTGGTGTACGAAATTGGCGGCAAGCGTCTCGATCCTAGTCAGGGTAGCCCCTGCATCAACTGGGTCGAGGGATGCGATGCTCAGTCATTCGTGAAGCAGTGCATGGGCTATACGCTGACCGACGAAGAGAAGCCTTGGGAAGACTGGATGATGAATGGCTTCAACTCGTATGGCGAGGGCCCGTACATCAACAAGCCCAACGCCTCTATCCTGAAGGTCCCTGAAGGCATGATCATCGAGACCGGGAAGCCGTTCACGTTCGAAGGCTATGCCGATGCGTACGACGAAGCGGTCACCAAGCTTGAGTTCTCCATGGACAACGGCAAAACGTGGACTGCCTACGACTTGGGCCAGACCGATCCTCGACAGTGGGTGTACTGGCACTATACGTGGACGCCCGAAACCGACGGCAGCTACGTGCTGACGATCCGCGGCACCACGGAAACGGGTCTGGTCAGCGTTAATAACCAAAAAGTCATGGTTACTGCTAAGAGCAATGTGGAGGGATAACATGAGACATTCCATTGGGACGAAGGTGCTGGGTTGCACGATGGGTGCCAGTATCGCGCTGGGCGGCATAAGCGCGTTCGGTCCCGGGGTAGCGATTGCGGCGGAGGATTTAAGCCCTGTTCAAGTGATGCGGCGCAATGCAGTGGACTACGTCAAAGTTGCGAACGTGGCCGGTAGCTTCTCGTTTTGCCAGGACACGCTCACGCCAACCGACGAGGTGTTCAACCTGTTCGGCACGGCTGCCACCAGCATGTGCGCCAAGCCTGGCTATGCCTTTGATGCGGTGACTCACGAGAGCTACTATGTCAATATCGGCGGCAATGTGGAGAAGGTGCGCACCATAGGACTCGAGGAAATCGAGCGCATGAAGGCCGAGACCGAGAAAATGCGCTGCACTTGCAGCATGAGCCCCGCGCTTGCCATGGCCAGCGTCACAGGAGTTAAAGTGTCGGACATGCTTTCCTTGGTTGACGTTGATCCGCAGGTTAACACGATCACGTTCAAAGACAAGGATGGCTATGGCCTGCCGATGCCGCTGACGTATGTGACGGATAAAGAAGCAATGCTGGTGTACCAGATCGGCGACCAGAAGCTTTCGGACGGCGAGCGCTTGCAGGTTTGGATTCCCGATACCGTGGCGAAGTACTTCACGCGTGCGGTTACCGATATCGAGCTATCCGTGTCCGACGAGGTTCCCGAGGTTCAAGGCCCGGATGCAGACTATCGTGCCAAGGTGAGCGTGCTCAACACGGTTTCCGATACGTTCAAGGTTGGAGACATGGTCACGTTCGAGGGCTATGCGGATGATTGCGGAAAGCAGATCAAGGCCGTGGAGTTCTCTCTGGACAGCGGACAGACGTGGAGTGCGTTCGATACGTCTGAGGCCACCACGCAGGATTGGGTGCATTGGCACTTCGACTATGTGACCGAGGAGCCGGGTTCGTTCAAACTTGACGTTCGGGCCGTTGCCGAAGACGGCGTTGTTTCTCCCCTTGCTTCTAGTGTTGTGTTTAACGTCGAGGAATAGCCGCCGTCGACATTGAAAGTAGGTGTAAACATGGGAGAAGAAGCGAACGTAACGCGCCGAGTGCTCTTGCGGGCATCGGCCGCGGGCGCATGCGCGCTTGCGCTGGGAGGAGTTGTTACTTCTGGCGATGAGGCGCGCGCTCAAGAAGTGGATTTGGCGCCTGAGCATGACGGCGTTCGGTACGGTTTCTTGGTTGCCTTGTCTCGCTGTTCTGGCTGCGGGCGTTGTGTTGAAGCATGCAGGAAGCATAACGGCCTGGCCGAAGATGCTCCTGGCAGGCGGACTGTTTCCTCGTACCAGCGTAAAAGAGGACGGACGTTCTTTATCTCCACATCCTGCATGCATTGTGCCGATCCGAGCTGCATGAAGGTTTGCCCGGCTGGTGCGATCTCGAAGGACGTTAACGGTGTTGTGCGGGTAAACAAGAACGTGTGCATAGGCTGTAAGTACTGCTTCCAAGCGTGTCCGTACGAGGTTCCTCGATACGATTCGGCTGCCATGGATAAGTGCGATTGCTGCCGTGGGTCGGGGCTTTCTATTGAGGATGAGCCGTACTGCGTGCGCGCGTGCAAATTCGGCGCTCTGCAATTCGGACCTTTGGACGAGCTGATGGAGTCTACAGGGGGCTCTGCGGTTCCCATCGCCCAAGCGAACGATCCGTCTTGCTTGCTGCTGGGAACGGAGAAGTGAGTATGGAGATGCAATCGATATGGGGTTGGCAGCCCGCGTTGTACCTGTTTTTAGGCGGCATGGGAGCTGGGGGGTTCGTTACGGCAGCGGTGCTCTATCTGATAGACCAGAAGCGTCACGCCAAGATTATTTGTGCTTCCATGTGGGCATCAGCGGTGTGCTTGGGCGTTGGCTTGCTGCTACTGCTGTCCGAACTGACCCAACCGATGCGCGGGCTTATGATGTGGCAAAGCTTCAGTCACTTCACCTCGTGGATGACATATGGTGCTTGGGGTGCGTTTGCGGCCATTATCGTGTTCGGCTTGTCGGCGGTGCTGGCCGTGGGCAAAGTGGAAAGGCATCTTGCCAACAGCGCGGAACGAGCGAAGGGGCTTGTTCGCATGCGCAAGGTGTTGGCGGTCATCGGCATTGCGCTCGGTTTGTTCGTGGCGGTGTACACGGGCATGCTGCTCATGATGGCTCCGGGCGTGCCGCTATGGAATACGTTGTTGCTGCCGTGTTTGTTTGCGGTATCAGGTATCGATACGGGTGTTGCGCTGGTTGAGGTGACGGCTGTGGTGCTGGCAAAAAAGGATCCTTTGGCATCTCGTGCTTCTTGGTTGATGGAAGTCGCGGTGGTGGCGCTCGTGATCGTGGAATGCTTCGTACTTGGCGCTCTTTTGGTTTCTTCGTTGGGCGGAGAAGGGTCGGCCGTAGCAGCAGCAGCTGCCCAGTCCGCCCAGATGCTCGCTACTGGTTCCCTTGCCCCGCTTTTCTGGGGTCTGGTGGTCGGATGCGGCCTTGTGTTGCCTTTGGTCGCGTCCGTTGTCGGGCTGGTGAAGCACAAGAAGGGTACGGGCAGATTGATGGCGTGCGGCGCTGTGGGCGCGCTCGTCGGCGGGTGCGCGTTGCGCTTCCTGGTTCTTGCCGCCGGCGTCCATGCGGACGTGGTGGGCGAAACGGTCATGAGGATGATCGGCTAGCACGACACGATCTGATAGCGAAAACGGCGCCTCGGAAATGCTCCGAGGCGCCGTTTGCTGTAAGGCCGTTCTTGCGATGCCGGCGCGGGAGGCCGACGCGTGCGCGCCGTTCGCCCCTTTCGCTAACTTGCGCACGAAAAACCGCTCCCGCTGGCAGATTTTCACGTTTAGGGGTCGTCGAAGTTGGCGCCGTTCCCGTTGCCGTTTGGCTTGCTTTCCGTTATGCCTGGTCACGGCCTTGGGCTGTTGCGCTGCGCTTTTGCGAGCGCTTGTCTGGTCGGCTCAAGCGACCTCAAACCGTCAAAACCTGCCGGCGGGAGCGGTTTTTCGCGCGCAAGCGCCGCTGTGGGGGCAGGGACGGGAGGTGGGGGCGGCGCGGGAGCGCGAAACGGGTGCGTGGCGGCGCGGGAGCGCGAAACGGGGGGTGTGGCGACGGGGGTGCGAAGCGGAGATGCCCGAACCGGCGAGACGAGGCGGGGCGCGGCGACGGGGAGGCGGTGCGGGGGCTCGAAACGGAGGCGCCCTCCGCCCGCCCCGTCGCCGTGTCCCGCCTCGCTCCGAGCGACGTTCTGCCGCTTGCCGCGTCACGTCCAAAGAGGGGCTTTCCCTTTTCGTCATCTATGCTATACTCTGCTCCAGCACTTTAGTGCAGTAAAGTAAAAGAGTGGCAGGATGCATACCGGGGAAGGGGCGGATCCTGCGCGACATGATGGGAGAGGCAATGAAGAAGAAGCTTTTGGCGATTGTCGCAGCTGCGGCGACGCTGGCGCTTTCTGCGGTGATGCTGGCGGGTTGTTCCGGCGGCAACCAGGAGGCAGACAATGCGGCTAAGGACGGCCAGTTCACGCTGACGGTCGGATTCGACCAGAGCTATCCGCCCTACGGCTACGTGGGCGACGACGGCCAGTTCACGGGCTTCGATTTGGAGCTTGCCAAGGCCGTGGCTGAAAAGATGGGCTGGAATCTCAAGCTTGAGCCTATCGACTGGGACGCCAAAGACGCGCTCATCAACAGCGGCTCCATCAACTGCATCTGGAACGGTTTTACCATGGAAGGCCGTGAAGACGGGTACACGTTCTCCGAGCCGTACATGTACAATGAGCAGATGGTGGTTGTGAAGTCCGGAAGCGACATCAAGACGCTTGAGGACTTGAAGGGCAAGATCGTCCTGACGCAGGTTGATTCCGCGGCGCTGCACGTGCTGGAGGACGAGAAGGGTCAGAAGGCCCTTGCCGATACCTTCAAGGAGCTTCAGACCATCGGCGATTACAACAACGCGTTCATGCAGCTTGAGTCCGGCATGGTAGACGCCGTGGCGTGCGACCTGTCCATCGCCAGCTACCAGATGGCCGCTAAGTCCGATGCGTACGTTAAGCTGGGCGTTTTGGCTCCCGAGAACTACGCGGTGGGCTTCAAGAAGGGCGACACGGAGCTTGCCAAGCAGGTCACCGACGCGTTGAAGCAGCTGGATGACGAGGGCTTCGTCAAGCAGCTGTGCGAGAAGTATAAGGATCAGGGCATCACGTACGACAACTGGGTGCTGTAAAACTCCAGGCGGCCGACCGGCCGCCTGAACCGCTCGACGCTGCGAAGCGCTGACGCACCCCGCTTTGCCCCTTGTTCGCTTGCCCTCACGTGCAAAGCACGCTCGGCCGCGAACCAGGGCAATTCGGGGCACGTCAGCGCTTCTCGCTGACTTTGCTGGACCTGCGACGTTTCAAGAAAGGCCGGGTATGGAATTCTCCACCATGATGGAGCTTTTGCTTTCGGGCTTCGTGTTCACTCTCCAGATCTTCGTGACCACGCTTTTGGGGGCGCTCCCCTTGGGCATCCTGGTGGCGCTTGGCCGCATGAGCCGGTTCAAGCCGATCGCGCTCATCACGCGGTTCTACATATCGGTCATGCGCGGCACCCCGCTCATGCTGCAGCTCATGGCTCTCATGTTCGGGCCGTACTACCTGTTCGGCCTGCAGATGGGCAACGATTGGAAGTACGTCGCCTGCTCCATCGGCTTCATCATCAACTACGCGGCCTACTTCGGCGAGATCTACCGCAGCGGCATCCAGTCCATTCCGCGCGGCCAGTACGAAGCGGCTTCGGTTCTGGGCTACTCGCGCCTCCAAACCTTCATGAAAATCATCCTTCCCCAGGTGGTCAAGCGCATTCTTCCGGCTATGGGCAACGAGGTCATCACGCTGGTCAAAGACACGTCGCTCGCGTTCGTTCTGGGCATCATGGAAATGTTCAGCCAGGCGAAGGCGCTGGCGGCGTCGCAGATCAGCATGGTTCCGTACGTGATCGCCGGTGCGATCTACTGGATATTCAACTTCATCGTCGAAATGATCCTGACTCGCATCGAGAAGCGTCTCAACTATTACCGCGACTGATCCGCCTCGTTGTTTTCTGACCTGCAAGAAGGAGTAGAGCCATGACCGAACAGACGCTTGTGCAGCTGGATCACGCTCGTAAGAGCTTCGGCGACGCGCACGTGCTCAAAGATATATCCCTGACGGTGCGCAAAGGCGAGGTGGTGGCCGTTATCGGCCCGTCAGGCGGCGGCAAGTCCACGCTTCTGCGCTGCCTGACGCTGCTGGAAACGCTTGATGCCGGGCGTCTTGCGTACGGCGACTTGGTGGTTGCCGAAGACGACGGGACGGGGCGGGCGAAGTACGCGTCGAAAGCGGTTCTGCGCGAGGCGAAAACGCGCTTCGGCCTGGTGTTTCAGAACTTCAATCTGTTCCCTCACTACTCGGTGATCAAAAACCTGACCGACGCGCCCCTCCATGTGCAGAAGCGCCCCAAGGACCAGGTGATGGCCGAGGCGAAGGCGCTGCTGGCGAAGATGGGCCTGACCGGCAAGGAAGACATGGTTCCGTGCGAGCTTTCCGGCGGCCAGCAGCAGCGCGTGGCCATTGCCCGGGCGCTGTCCCTCGATCCCGACGTGCTGTTCTTCGACGAGCCCACCAGCGCGCTCGACCCTGAGCTGACCCAGGACGTGCTCAAAGTCATCCGCGACTTGGCTGACGAGCGCATGACCATGGTCATCGTCACGCACGAGATGGGCTTCGCGCGCGACGTGGCGGATCGCATCGTGTTCATGGACGGCGGCGTGATCGTGGAGGAAGGCCCGGCGGCCCAGTTGATCGAGAACCCGCAGCACCAGCGCACGCGCGCGTTCCTTTCCAAGTACGAATAGGGGAATGCGGCAGGATTCTTGAAGACGCCCGCTTTCCGTTCGAGTCGGGCGGGGCGGGCGAAGCGAACGCGCAGGGAGGCGGGGCGAAGGGTGCCCCGCCTCCCTGTTCTGTACGGGAGTTTCGACCGGAAACGTCCAGGAGATTGCTATACTGGGCCGGTCGTTTGAAGATGGGAGGCACGACGTGGCTATCGATAGAGTGCGGACGTTTCTTGAGGAGCGCGGCATGGGAGATCGCGTGCTCGAGTTCGAGACATCGAGCGCAACGGTTGATCTTGCGGCCGCCGCGGTGGGCTGCGAGGCGGCGCGCATCGCCAAGACGCTCTCGTTTCGCGTGGGGGATCGCGTTGTGCTTGTGGTGGCCGCCGGTGACGCGCGCATCGACAACCCCAAGTTCAAGGCGCAGTTCGGCGCCAAGCCCAAGATGCTCAAGGCCGACGAAGCCGAGCCTTTGATCGGGCACGCGGTAGGCGGCGTGTGCCCCTTCGCCGTGAACGAGGGCGTCGAGGTGTGCCTGGACGAATCGCTGCGACGCTTCGACGTGGTCTACCCGGCAGCGGGCAACGCGGCGAGCGCCGTGCGCCTGACCCCCGATGAACTGGAGCGATGCGCTTCTCCCTGCGCCTGGGTTGACGTGTGCAAGCTGCCCCAGGACTCCCATGAATAGGAAGCTCGCGCCGCAGGGTCCCCTGTCCGACTCCCTTGTGCGCGACGAAGCGGCCCCCGTCAACTTCTACGTGGTCCGCCATGGGCAGACGCTGTTCAACGTTATGGGGAAAGTGCAGGGGTGGTGCGATACTCCGCTTACCGACGAGGGTATTCGCGCAGCTCAGGCACTTGGGCGCGGATTGGCTAGCGTGGATTTCGCAGCCGCCTACTCAAGCGACAGCGGTCGCGCCGTGCAGACGCTCGACCATCTGCTGGACGCGCGGTCGCACGCGCGCGGTGAATCCTACGTTGCTCCCGAGCCGTTCTTGTCCCTGAGCGGCGGCGAGCCGTCCTGTTCGGGCGTTTCGTTTCCCCTGGCCCATGACGCGCGGTTGCGCGAATGGTGCTACGGCGATTTGGAGGGCGAACCGGGCGAGCTTCTGCATGCGACGCTCACGGCGGGCTTCGGGGCCGATCTTTCCTTCGAGGAGCACAACCGCCGCCTGCCCGAGGTGGCCGACGTTCTGGCGAATGCCGACTGCTCGGGGCGCGCTGAACGCTTTGCAACGATCGAGCAGCGGCTCCGCGGCTTCTTCTGCGAGGCTGCTGCGACCGTGCAGCGTTCCGGCGGCGGCAACGTGCTGGTGGTGACGCATTCGTTCGTAGTGCGCACGATCGTGTACCTGGTCGATCCGCTGCGCGTCAACGATCCCGTGAAGATCCCCAACGCGAGCGTCACGGAGCTTGCGTTCGACGGCTCGGCGTTTTCGCTCGGGCGCATCGGCTCCACGTCGTGGCAGGAGCGCGACCGCTAGCCTGCGCTAGCGGTCGGCGGCGGGAGCGGCCTCCGGGGACGCCTCTTCGCCGGAGGCCTCGCTTTCATCGTCCAGGTGGCGCATCGGCTTCACCAACAGAGCCGCTACGGTGATAAGCCCCCAGCACGCCATGAGGATCAGCGCCGCCGGCCTCTCTCCCAGCGTGCTCACGGCAACAGACGTGGCGAACACGGCTACCGGAGCGGCAATCAGCATGATGGAGTTCTGGGTGCCGAACGCGCTGCCGCGCGAAGCGTCGGGGATGCGGTCGTACATGAAGAATCCCAATAGCGCCGAGGCCGGGCCCGCCGCAATGCCCAGCACGAGCGCGCCGAGCAGCATGAG
This sequence comes from Paraeggerthella sp. LCP19S3_G8, assembly GCF_052119225.1. Lineage (NCBI taxonomy): Bacteria > Bacillati > Actinomycetota > Coriobacteriia > Eggerthellales > Eggerthellaceae > Paraeggerthella > Paraeggerthella sp. LCP19S3_G8. The sequence goes on along the minus strand of NZ_JBQKFQ010000007.1, from coordinate 65,034 downwards.
GGGGAAGGGCGGCAGCGTGCTGAGCAGGGCCACGCCCACCGCCATGCCGACGAGCGACGTCACGTACCACGCGCGCCTGCTCAAGCGGGGCGCGAGCGCCGCGTATGCAAGCGAGCTTATCAGCATGCCGCCGGAAAGCGCCGACAACACGTAGCCCAAAAGCTCAGGCTGGCCCGTAAGCGTGAAATGCACGGGAAGCACCAATCCCTGAAACGACCCCATGACCATGACGATGCCGAACGAGAACAGGGTGGAGCAGGCAAGGACTCGATCGCTGCGAAGCAGTACGCGCAGTCCCTCTCGCAACGCGCCGAACGCGGCTGCTGCGATACCCCGGGAAGGGCTGGGGCTTGCGGCATCGATCGGTTCGCCTGCGGCGGTTTCGGGAACTCCGACAACGCTCGGCAGGGTCATGGTAACGATGGCCGCCGCGGCGGAGAGCGCCGCCGTGAACCAAAGGGCGGAGGTTCCGCCGACCGTGCCGATCAGCAGCGCAGCGATCGCCGGGCCCACGATGGTGGTGAGCGAGTCCAAAGACTGCGACATGCCCATGAATCGTTGCAGGTCAACACCGTCGCGCTTGGTGACGGTGGGCAGCAGGGCGTCGCGTGCGGTCATGCCCGGGATGTCTCCGACAGCGCCCATAAGGCCCAAAACGACGAACCACCAGAAGTTCAAGCCCCAGATCATATCGACGATGGGGATGAGCGCGACGCTGGCGGCGGATATCAAGTCCGAGAGGATGGAGATGTTTCGCCGGTTGAAGCGATCGAGCGCGGCGCCGCCCAGAACGCCCAGCAGCATCTGCGGAACGGCGCATACGAGCGCCAGGGCGCCGGCCGCCAGTGCGTCGCCGGTGGTGGCGAGCAGGATGAGGGGGAGCGCGATGGCTGCGATCGAGTTGCCAAGAAGCGAAAGCGTACTCGAAACGAGGAAGCGGATGGTAGTGCCTTTGCCGTGCATGATAGTCCTTTCTGCGTCGGTGATCTACCGAGCAGTAAAAACTACGACGTAACGTCGGGGTCAAGCATCAGCTCCCGTTTCTTCATAATTCGTCGCTCCATCTCCTCCTCGATGCGATCTTGCGCGTACACCTGGGCTTCGTTCAGCCCCTGCTTCGCCATCTCGTCTATGAGCAGATCGGCCGGCGTGTCGAAGTCTCGATCCCAATTGTCGGGATCGAAGGAATCGATAATGGGATCAAGGCAGTTCATGGTCTCGGCCACCAGGCGATCGATCTCTTCGCGCGGGGTGTCGGGAGCCAGGTTTTCGAACCGATCCTGTATCTTATGCAGCCTGTCCAGAAGCCCGCGCTGATCGAGTGCGGCGACGGCGCGTTCCAGCTCCGCTACGTCCTCGTCGGTGTAGAGGTGCCCGGCAATGAGGAGCGTTTGGCGGTTCCCTGAATGGATGGAGGCTGTCTCGTACGCATCGCCCATGAGGGTTTTCGCAGCACGTGCGAAGCGTATCGGCAGGTCAGGATCGAGCTGCTCGCGTTTCAGCAGAGCGATGGTGCGCCGCTGCTCTTGCAGGTGCGCAATTTGCAGCTCCAGCTCTCGGTCAAGCTCGTCAAGGGCGGCGTCGGCGTTCGGGCCGGACGCCGCTTCCAGGTTCGCGTCCATCTCGTCGAGCACTTCGCCGATCCGCGAAAGCGAGAACCCCAAAGCCGAAAGCCGTTTGATGCGCAGCAGGCGCACCAGGTCCTCCGCCTCGTATTCGCGGTACCCGTTTTCCGCGCGCGACGGCTCCGCCATAAGCCCGATGGCGTGGTAGTGCCTCAGCGTGCGCACGGTCACGCCTGCAAGCTTGGCAAGTTCGTTGCTGCGCACGGAAGGCTCCTACGCGACGGGTTGCGGATCACGCACCATGCAGCGTTCGACCAGGTCGAAGCCGGGTGCCGTTTTGCGCTCGACGGTGATGAAACCGTAATGGCCGTAGATCTGCTCCAGGCGATCGGTGTAGCAATCCAGGTACGTGCGCAGGTTGCGCGCGTCGGCGTAGGCCAGGATAGGCTTGATAAGACGACCGAACGCCCCGCTGCCGCGACGGGCGGGATCCACGCCGATGGACACGAAGTAGATGAAGTCTTCGTCGCAGGCGGCATGCGCGAAGGGCCAGTTCGTGTCCGACAGGGGTTCCATGGCTTCGGCGCGCGGCAGCAGCACGGCCTGTTCTTCCGGCGTCAGCTGTGTTTCCACCAAGCTCCAGGACCGCTCCTCAAGATCCGCCCATGCAGCATCGCCCAGATCGCTGCGCAGGAAGGCGTTCGCCACGCCGGCATGGTCGGGCAGCGCGTGCACGCAGCCGTAAGGCGCGGTGGTCATGAAGTCCGACCTGATCGATGCCTGAGTGATGGCAAGCTTGCGGTCTTCGTCCGCATCAAGCGCGTCCAAGCATGTGACGTACCAGAGCTCTTCGCGAAAGCAGGTGCCCAGCATGCGCGCGAGTTCTTCAAGAAGGTCGGTTTGATCAGGTTCGATGGTGACAAGGCCGGACGGGTTCATGACAAGATCCTTTCGAGGCTTCGGCGTTGTCGCGACGGTGACGTATCAACGCTGCGACAACGCCGAAGCGGTGCGTGCTCCTCTGTTGCCCCTTGATTCTCGCATGACCGCGCTTGCTTGTCGAGCCGCCCCCGTACGCTCGAAGGTTGGCCGCGCGGCGCCGCTTTATTCCTTCCAGAAGTCGCGCGCCAGCTCTTGGCGGCTCGCGTGGTCGGTCTTCTTCAGGATGTTGTGCACGTGCGCCTTCACGGTTCCCAACGCCAGTTGCAGCTCGCTTGCAATGTTCTGGTTGTCCTTGCCTTGCAGCACAAGGGCCAAGATCTCGCGCTCGCGCGCCGTCAGGCCGTGCCGCTCGCAAAACGTGGGCAGCAGGTCGTCGATGTGCCTTTGCACGGTGGGATTCTCGGATGTCGGCGGTTCCTTGAACCGCATGCGAAGCGTTTCCCCCGACTCTTTCAAGCTGAAGAACGCGAAGGCCAGCATAAGGAAGTTCTCGCAGAAGTTGCGCTCGGATATGTAGAGGGGAAGCATGGTTGCAGATACCGCTTCGGGGTTCCAGACCAGCATCATGAACGTATCTTCCACAAGGATGCCCAAGGTCAGCGCTATCGTGATCAGGAACAGCGGCTCCTGTCGCTTCATGCGCGTTTTTTCTATCTCGTTCGTAGAAGTCCAGTACCGGCGCAGCAGGTAGGCAAGGCACCAGATCAAAAACACTTGCCGCATGCTGTAGAACAGCCACTGCTTGAATTGTCCTTCGGGAAGGATGATGACGATCGCGCCGCTCAAAATCACGAATCCTACAGCGGGAACGATTCTCAAAGCGAGCCTTTTTTCATCCACGAAGTCACAGGCGACAAGCCAGAGCGATTCGATAACGCCGGCTGCGAACAAGATTCTGAGCAGCGGTTGATCGATGGCGTAGAACGCGTCCAGGGGGAAATCCGTATTCTGCCCAAGGTATTCGTTTTGGAAGATGATCGCGAGATCAAGGAAGTAGAACAGGAAGAACGCCACCATGAACAAATGGCTGCGCCTGCGGGAGACGAAGTATGCAGAAAGCGAAATCGTCCCTGCGGCAACGCAGACGAGCATGATGAGAATCGTATAGAAATAGAATGCGATCTCCAAGGCGATACTCCCTCGTTTTCCGATGGACGAAGTGTCTGTGCCGCTTTCGGTAATTCTACCTCGCAGGTTTAGAAGGGTGTAGCGAGGTTGTAGGGCAATTGGCGACGCTTACTATAACACCTGATCAATCAATTAAACACCCAAGATTATTTGAGATATAGAAGAGGCGTGCGAAAAATAATCTTCATTATTCCTTCACAAGAAGCCATCTTGGCAGCATGGTAGGCGCCAAGAGAAGCGGCCGGGAAAAGGCATCGGCCGCGGCAGTCAATAAGGAGGACCAGCATGGCCGTGAAGGACTACATCGACACCAACGACTTCACCAAGGAAGAGCTGCTCGACATGATCGAGCTGGCGCGCTCCATGAAGACCATGATCAAGGAGGGCGGGCGCTACCCGCAGGTGCTCAAGGACAAGACGCTCGGCATGATCTTCCAGCAGGTGTCCACCCGCACCCGCATCTCCTTCGAGACGGCCATGACCGACCTGGGCGGCCACGCGCAGTTCTACGGCCCGGGCACCATCCAGCTGGGCGGCCACGAGACGCTCGAGGACACCGCGCGCGTCATGGGCTCGCTCGTCGACATCCTCATGGCCCGCGTGAACCGCCACCCCGACGTGGTGGGCCTGGCCGCCAACAGCGCCGCCCCCGTCGTCAACGGCATGTCCGACTACAACCATCCCACCCAAGAGCTCGGCGACCTGCTGACCATGATCGAGAACCTGCCCGAGGGCAAGAGGATCGAGGACTGCAAGCTGGCCTTCATCGGCGACGCCACCCAGGTGTGCGTGTCGCTCATGTTCATCGCCTCGAAGATGGGCATGGACTTCGTGCACTTCGGCCCCAAGGGCAAGCAGGTCACCGACGGCGGCCTGGTGGTCGACTCCGACGTCGACATCATGGCCATCGCCGAGGAGAACTGCAAGGCGTCCGGCGGCACCGTCACCGTCTCCGACGACATCGAGTGCATCAAGGGCGCCGACTTCATCTACACCGACGTGTGGTACGGCCTGTACGACGAGGAGGAGGGCGGCGAGTCCTACATGGACGTCTTCTTCCCCAAGTACCAGGTGACCATGGAGATGATGGACTTCGCCGGCCCGGACTCCAAGTTCATGCACTGCCTGCCGGCCACCCGCGGCGAGGAAGTGACCGACGAGGTCATGGACAGCCCCGAGCGCTCGCTGTGCTGGGTCGAGGCCGAGAACCGCAAGCACTCCATCCGCGCCATCCTGGCCTACCTGTGCCCGAAGACCGTCGAGGACGCGGCCGTGGCCGACGCCGCCGAGGCCCGCATGAACGCGGTGCTCGAGAAGATCAGCAAGTAGCAAAAGAGACCTTGGCGGGTTGCGCGGCGCGAGGCGCGCAACCCGTTCCCATGATCGAGCGCTCCACCGGGCTGGGCCCGCGTCGCCAAGCCGGCGCGGCTCGGTGGAGCCGAACCCCTGGAAGGGGGATACGCATGAGCAACAAAGTTAAAAAGTTTTCATTCATGAGCGTGATCCTGTCGGTGATCTGCGTCGTGTTCGTTGCCGAGGCTGCAGCACCCGCAGCCGCCATCGGCAACCAGCAGTTCTTCTGGTGGATCTTCCTCATCATCACGTTCCTGCTTCCGTACGGCATGGTGGTGGCCGAACTGGGAACCACGTACGATTCCGACGGCGGCTTGTACGACTGGATCCGCGAGGCGTTCGGCGATCGCTGGGGCAGCCGTGTGGCCTGGTACTATTGGATTAACTTCCCGCTGTGGATCGCGTCTTTGGCAACGCTGTTCCCCGATATTCTGGGCATGGTGTTCGGCGTTGAGTTCGAGCTGGGCCCGGTGCTTGCCATCGAGCTGGCATTCGTATGGATCGTCGTGTTCATGAGCTTTTCGAAGGTGTCCGATTCCGCGTGGATCCTCAACGGCGGCGCCATCCTCAAAGTGCTCATCGCGGTGTCGGTCGGCGGTCTGGGCATTTGGTACGCCATGAACAACGGCTTCGCCAGCGATATGTCCCCGGCTACGTTCGTTCCCGACCTCACCAACACCAACGCGCTTACGTACCTGTCCATCATCCTGTTCAACTTCATGGGCTTCGAGGTCATCTGCACCTTCGCCGACGCCATGAAGAACCCCTCGCGCGACATCCCCAAGGCCATCATCTTGGGCGGCCTGGCCATCGCTGCGATCTACCTGTTCTGCTCGTTCGGCATCGGCGCTGCCATTCCGGCCGATCAGATCGATCCCGACTTCGGCATGATCTACGCGGTCATGACCATGGTGGGCGAGGCTTCCCCCATCTTCATGCTGATCTGCGTGGTGTTCCTGGTCACGCTGTTCGCGAACATGGCTTCCTGGTCCTTCGGCGTGAACTTCGTGGCCGACTATGCGGCGAAGCACGGCAACATGCCCAAGCTGTTCGCCCATGAGAGCGCGAAGACCGGCATGCCTACGGGCGCGGCCATCATCAACGGCGTAGTGGCGTCCTTGGCCCTCATGCTGCAGTTGATCCCGATTCCGGCTATCTCCGAGGGCATCTTCTGGATGCTGTTCTCCATGAACGTCGTGTTCCTGCTGATCAGCTACATCCCCATGTTCACCGCGTTCCTGAAGCTGCGCAAGGTCGATCCGAACCGCCCGCGCGTGTTCACCTTCCCCTTCAAGGGCAAGCTCATGTACGTCATGCTGGCCGTCCCCGCCATCGAGCTGGTGCTGGCTATCATCGCTACCATCGTTCCGTTGAACGGTTCGGAAGAAGAGCTTTCGAAGATTCCGATGCTGGTTGGCGTGCTGGTGTTCGTCGTGCTGGGCGAGGTCGTGCGCATCTGGTCGAAGCGCGGCCGCACGGAGGAGTACAAGGGCCTGACGCCCGAACTGGCTGCTGAGCGCTTGGCCGAGGAAGCCGCCGAAGAGGCGCGCGAGGCTTCGCAGAGCGCTGCGGAGAAAGACTCCGAGGCTCAGCCAGTAGCGTAAACGCTGCGATTTCGATTGGACGGGCGGGGCGATTCGAACGTCCCGCCCGTGGGAGAATCTACGAAACAGGATTTGCAAACCAAACAGAAAGGTGTGCATCATGAAGACGATTACCGAATCCCAGTCCACCCCGAAGGCCGACGGCTACCGCATGCCCGGCGAGTTCGAGCCGCAGACCCGCATCTGGATGGCATGGCCGCACCGCACCGACACGTGGGCATGGGGCGCGAAGCCCGCTCAGAAGCAGTACGCGGCGGTTGCGCGCGCCATCGCCGAGTTCGAGCCCGTCACCATGTGCGTGAACCAGGTCGACTACGCCAACGCCAAGGCCGTGTTCGAGGACGACGAGAACATCACCGTCATCGAGATGACCACCGACGACGCATGGGTGCGCGACACCGGCGCCACCTGGGTGGTCAACGGCGAGGGCGACAAGCGCGCCGTGCATTGGCACTTCAACGCGTACGGCGGCTTCGAGAACGGCCTGTACTTCCCGTGGGACAAAGACGAGCAGATCGCGCTCAAGATGGCCGAGATGAGCGGATGCCGCCGCTACCGTCCCGAAAGCCTCATCCTCGAGGGCGGCTCCATCCACGTGGACGGCGAGGGCACGGTCGTCACCACCGACATGTGCCTGCTCGATCCCGGCCGCAACGCATCCGTGACCGACTACGAGGCATGGTCCGAAGAGCTGCGCGCGTACATGGACGAGGGCCTGAAGAACTACCTGGGCGTCGAGAAGGTCATCTGGGTGAAGGACGGCATCGACCCCGAGGAGACGAACGGCCACATCGACGACGTGGCGTGCTTCGTGGCCCCCGGCAAGATGTTGTGCATCTGGTCCGACGATCCGGACTACCCGTTCTACAACGAGTGCCACGCCGCTTACGAGACACTGTCCAACGCCGTGGATGCCAAGGGCCGCAAGCTTGAAGTGACGAAGCTCGTCATGCCGGTGAAGCCGCTGTACATGGACCAGGCTTCTTGCGACTCCATCGATATCGACGAAAACGCCGAGCCGCGCGTTGCCGACGAGCCGCTGATCGCGTCCTACATGAACTTCCTCATCGTCAACGGCGGCGTCATCGTGCCGCAGTACGGCGACGAGAACGACGCGCTGGCCGTCCAGCAGATCCAGGCCGCGTTCGACGAGGCTTGGGGCGAGGGCGCGTACAAGGCCGTGGGCGTGAAGACCGACCAGGTGGTCTTCGGCGGCGGCAACATCCACTGCATCACGCAGCAGGAGCCTGCCGGCAAGTAAGTTGATCGATTGCGGCGGCTTGCGCTTTGCCCAGGCTGCCGCAATGCAATTCCGCCTTTTCCGCGAAGCCGCTTGGTTCGATGCGAAAATCCGGTGCGCACCGGGCATCGAGCCGAGCGGCCAAAGAGCGACCCGTATCGTCGGGTCGCTCTTTTCAATGAAGCAGGGGGACAGGTTATCGCCTCCGTCCCCCTGCTTCATTCGCATCTTCGCCTTGCCGGTTCGTTTTCCGTCGAACGCGATCGCTACGACTTCTTGGTGATCTCCGTCTTGCATTTCGGGCAGACCACGCGCAGGGTGCCTTTTCCGCGCGGAACCGAAAGGGCTTGGCCGCAGTTCTTGCAGGTGAAGTACAGCGTGGTTTTACGGTTGACCCACTTCTTCTTGGCAAGGGCGTACGCGTGTTTCGGCTTGGCCATGACGCGCTCGTACACGGCGTTTTCTTTGCGTCGTTGGGCGAAGTTCTTGGAACAGGTGCGGAACAGGGCCAAGGCCATGCTTATCAGCGCGACCCATGAGAATGCTTCCAGGTAGGGAAGCACGGATAGCAGCATGGAGATGATGCCCAGCGCCATCAGGCCGTTCGACAATCCGTCAAGCCCGTAGCGCCCTTGCATCCATCGAGCGGTCTTCAATGCTATGCGCTGAAAAAAGTCCTTCACGTGTGCTGCCTTTCGCCGAGTAAGCTGTTGCGGTTTCATGGAGTGCCATTCTACCGCAGAGCGCCCTGCAGGCTCCGAGTTTTGAGCTGCTGCAGGGCGCGTTCCCACGATACGAGGTTTGCGAAATGCGCACGAGCGGGCTTCGCGCCTGTTGCCCAACGGTTTATTAGCCTTGCGACGGAAGAAGGCGTCGTCGTGGCTGAACGGCTGATGCCGCGCGCGCTCGGCTCGGTGGCTGCTGCCCGCGTTGGCAGCGGGCATCCTGTTTTTGCACGATTCTTCCCCCAATGTTGCGTTCAAAGGGCCTACTAAGGGGATGTCTTCGATGCGATTGTGCGTTTTGCCTGGTCGTAAATGCTTGCCGTCGGTGCGCGGGCCTCGGTATGTGCTCGCACGCAACATTTCGGGAAGAATCGTGCATTTGGGCGCGCGAGCGTGGTCGTCGGCCCGCTCGCGCCGACCTTGGTTTGGGTAGGGGCGCGTGCGAAATGTGGGCGCAAATGAGGACCTGTGACACGATATCGGGAGCCAGAAACGCGCTTTCGCGTCTTGAGGGAGCGTCCTGTTTCTGCGCCTTGCAACATGTGTAAAGCTCCCGCACGTTTTCGGTTAGCGCGTCGTGACGTAGCAGAGGCGCGGGCGCGTGCCGCCTTGGAACGCGAGGCTCGCCAGCAAGCCGCCCTACTCCAGGGCGCGTAGGATCTCGTAGTGTAGAAGCTCCTTCTCGATGACGGGAGTCATGGCCTGCCGACCGTTCGCGCGCGAGCTGCGCGACGTAGGCGTTGAAGTCAATTTTGGGCATGCGGCTTTCCTTCGTCGACGAGGTCGAGGGTGCGGCGGGTCGAGCGCAGGTCATCGTAGGCGAGTCGCTTCGAGGCCAGCGACAGCGCATGGCCCTCGCGCTTGACGAGCTACGGCAGGATGCGCTCGACGGACTGCTTCGTATGGGTGAACTCGATGACGCCGTAGGGCGTCCGGTACTCGCCGCTGCGGCCGGTGATCATGAGAGCGAGCCGGTCGACGGGATCTGCGAGATCTCGCCGTAGAGCGAAAGGGCGCTCTCGAAGCTCTCGAACGTCTGGTCGAGTGTGCGACCCGATTCGTCCAGCACGATGGCAAGGTCGCGCTTGCGGAACACGTAGCGCCCGCGAGCGTCCCGATCCAGCAGTATATTGAGTGCATCTTGTAGCTTCATGCTGCCTGTGGTCAACGCAAATACGATGAAGGACGGGTATCTGCGTGCGTCGCCAACGCCCCGTTCGCGTCTGCGCTATCGAAGTTCGTTTTTATCCCGCCATTTATCCCGCCATTTATCTTTAGGTCCCTTTCGTCAGGCTTTATGAAGGATTTATTCCGTCATCTGCACCGCTTAAAACCATCCAGCTGCCGGTTTTGTTCGAGCCTTTTCGGGTAATGAGCCCCGCGTCTCGAAGCTCTTTGAGCGAACGCTCGACTGTTCGGATCGACCGGTGTGTTCGTTCGGAAATTTGCGCCACGGTCAAATCGGATTCGGCTTTGACCGTACGGAAGACGTCCAGCGCTGCCCGGGAAAGCGTCCAGTCGGGTTTCGGGGCGGTTGTTGCCTGCGTTTCCCGTTCGGACATCGCCGTGAACGGATCATTGCGGTGGAAGACCACGGTGGTGCCGTTCATGTCCTTCTGGTACTCGAGTTCGATGCCCTCGGCATCGCAGAGTTTTTTAATACGGGGGAGGCCCGTGCCGAAGGACTCGATCTCCTTGGATAGGAACAGCGCCTTGGCGATGAGTTTGTTCCTGCTGGTGGACGACTTGTCCTCGCCCGACAGGTGAGCTTCCGGGGTTTTGCCGTGCGGAAACCAGCCGGGGCTGAAGATCTCGACGCTGTCAGGGTAAACTTCCACTTGGATTGCCAGATCGGAGCGGTACGAGCGGTGTGCGAACGCGTTGAGGATGGCCTCGCGCACGGCGTCCATGGGAAGCTCCGGTATCTCGTCACGCTCGATCTTGCCGGTGAACGCGGCTCTTCTCCTGATGCTGCTGAGCACGTAGAACTCGGCTTTGCGCGCCAGCTCGAACAAGGTGCCTTGCTCCTGCTGGATGTCCAGGATGTCGACTCTCTGGTGGTTGGCGAAGATGGCCATCTTGAGCATGGGGTAGAAGGATTCGCAGAACAGCACCTCGGCTGCGTTGGTGAGCCGTCCTTCCCGTATGAGCCCCAAACGCGTGAGCGTGCTCTCCACGCCTTCGTACGCGAAGCTGATGCGGCCGCACGCGTTGCCGCGCTCGATGTAGGCGCGCAGCTCTTTCTCGCTGACGTCGGCGACGTTGCGCTGCGAAAGCCGCGAATCCCAAGGGTTGATCCGATCTTCGGCCTCGACCGCCATGCGGCGCACCTCCGCCGGTGCCATGAGTACGTCCTCGTCCGCGACGCGGATGCGGTAGGCGCCCTTGCAGGCGTAAGGAGCGTCGCTTCCGGAAAAGTCCACCCGCACGTAGCGGCGCCCCTCGTCGTCGAGTGCTTCGACGACGGGATGCACGCGCGGGTCGATGGCGCAGCCGATCGCTTGGCTCACCTCCCGCAGCGTCGATTCCGCCACGTCTTGTCCGCACACCTCGTCGTCCGGCTTCACTCCGAAGTACAGCGTGCCGTTCCCGTGCTTGTTGAGGATCGCGGCCACAGAGACGGCCGCCTCTTTGAGCTCGGAAGTCGATTTCTTGAACTCGATCCGCTCGGTTTCATGCCCCAGGTTCATGCTGCCGACCCCTCCTTTTCTTGGGGAGAAGTATAGCACATTATAGCGAACATTTGTACTAGTTTTACTGTCGAGCGGCATTGCTTTTCGCAAGCCGCGCCGTACGCGCGCTCGTCACCGGCACGCAGGACGACGGCACGAAGGTCGACGACAAGCACGAGGCCGCGCTCGGTAAAAGCTACGTGCTCGCCTACCCGGCCGGAACGTACGTATTCAAGCTCGATCCTTCGTCTTTGAAAGTGGGCGAGAGCGTCTTCGCATCGGATCCGGTGAAGTGCTCCTTCGACGGCACGAGGGATCAGACGGCCCGCTTGTCCCTGAAGCTCGATTCCGAGAGCATGGCCAAGATCGAGGCGGAGAAGGAGGCCGAGCGCCAGAAGGCCGAGGAGGAGGCTGCTGCGGCGAAGGCGGCCGCCGAGCAGGAAGCAGCCGCCGCTGCGGCCGCAGTCTCGGGCGGAGGCGGGGGTGGCGGAGGCGACGTCACGGTCTACATCACGAAGACGGGCGAGAAGTTCCACCGCGACGGATGCCAGTACCTGAAGAAAAGCCAAATTCCCATCTCGCGCTCAAACGCGATCGCGCAAGGCTACGGCGCTTGCTCAAAATGCAATCCGTAGAACGAGAAGAGGGGGCGTCTGGAAAAGGCCCCCTCTTTTTCTCCTCGCAGCATGCGGAATCGTCGTGCCGCTCCTACGCCGGGCGTATCACCAGCTCCTGGATCAGGCTGTCGTTCAGGTTGCACGCACCGTCGCTGCAGTTCTCGATCTGCGCAAGCGCATGGATGATGGCCCCGTTGTAGTCGGCGTAGAAGTTCACGGTGCGCTCGTTCGTCACGCGCGGGTCGCGCATGGCGAAGCCTCCGAAGACGAACTTGTTATGGAAGAACATCTCGATGGAATTGCGCCCGTACAAAAACGCGTTTTGCCGCTTCACCAGGGAAGGGCAGTAGTCGACCAGACGGCATTCCTCGGTGAAGCAGGCGGCCAGCGCCCGGTGGTCCTTCGCTTGCATCGCTGCGACGAAATCGTTGATGACCATGGCTGCCTCCTAGTAGACTTTCTCGGAATTGAGCAGGGCGTCGGTGCCGCCGTCCACGAACAGGACCACGCCGTTGATGCCGCATGCTTCAGGGGAGGCGATGAACGCCATGGCGTTGGCGATCTCGATGGGCTCCATAAGGGGCTCTTCGCCGAAATGCGTGGGCACGGGAATGGCTTCCATGGCCGCGCGCTGCTCAGGCAGCATGTTGTCGGTCATCGCGGTGCGCACGTTGCCGGGCGCCACCGCGTTCAGGCGCACGCCCCGCGATCCCCACTCGGGGCTCATGCGCCGCACCCAGCGGGCAAGCGCGTACTTCGTGGACGCGTAGTACACGTGGCCGATGGCGGGATCCACGTCTTTGACCAGTTCGAGAATGCGGTCCTCGTCGGCATGGTTGTTCAGCATGCCGGCTACGTCCATGCGCGCTGCTCCTTGCGCGATGGAGTTCGACGACGTGACCGTGCAGCTTCCTCCGCGCTTTTCCAGCAGGTCGAACACGCCGCGAGCCATCTCGGTGGCGCCAAAATAGTTGAGCGACACGATAAGCGATATGGGAGCCTTGCCGCCCGAAACGCCCGCGTTGCAGATCATGGCGTCGATGCCTTCGGGGTAGCGTTCGTGCAGCTCGGCGACCGCGTGCGCGCGTCCGTCTTTGGTAGCCAGGTTCGCGTTGATGTCGCCGCCGTTCAGGTCTATGTTGACCACCTCGTGGCCGCGTCCGCGTAGGATTTCGGCGGTTTTCGCGCCGATGCCGCTTGTGGCTCCGGTGATGACGTAGATGCCCATGCCCGTCCTTCCCCTTGCAAGGTGCTTGCTTCCTTGCTGACGATGGTTGTCGTTTCGCTTCGAATCGTAGCAAGTTCTTGCACGCGAGGCTCGCCGCAGCAGGCCAGCGGTCGGTTGGTCTTCATGCACGGGCTGCGCGATTCGGCGAGCGGCGCACGTGCACGAACGTGCGAGCCGTTGGCTTTTGCCGTGCGCCTTTTTTCGCGAACGCGTTCGCGTCCTCGTTTTCCGCTTCCTTTAGAAATCCTTGAGAAACGGCTCGTATCGTGGATTGCGAAGAAGGCGAAGGAAAGGAAGACAAGATGAGCTACCTGCTTGAAACCAGGAATCTCACCAAGCGATTCGGTCGCGGATCGGGCGCCCAAACGGCGGTCGACCGCGTGTCCTTGCATGTTCCCGAAGGTGCCGTGTACGGCCTTTTGGGTCCGAACGGGGCGGGGAAGTCCACAACGCTCAAGATGGTCGCAGGCATGCTGCGCCCTACCGAGGGCGATATCCTATTCTCAGGTCAACCGTGGTGTCGCAGCGATTTGTACCGCATCGGGTCGCTTATCGAGAACCCGCCGGTGTACGCTAACCTCACGGCTCGCGAAAACCTGCGCGTGCGCACGACGCTGCTGAGAATCCCCGAGGCGCGCATCGACGAGGTGCTGCAAACGGTCGATCTGGCCGCAACCGGCAAGAAGCGCGCGGGGCAGTTCTCGATGGGCATGAAGCAGCGTTTGGGCATTGCGCTTGCGCTGCTCGATCGTCCGCGCTTGCTCATCCTGGACGAGCCGACCAACGGGCTTGACCCTATCGGCATCGAGGAGCTGCGCGGCCTGATACGCTCGCTGCCCGCGCAAGGCGTGACGGTGGTGGTGTCGAGCCATATTCTGACCGAGGTGTCGCATACGGCTGACCATGTGGGCATCATCGCCGAGGGCTGCTTGGCGTACGAAGACGAGCTTGCGCCCGGCACCGATCTCGAGCGGCTGTTCATGGACGTGTGCCGTCGGGTGGCAGTGGAACGCAGGGCTGCTGGCGAGGACGGGGGCATGCGATGAGGGCGCGGCGATCAGACGAGTGCGCGGCGAACGCGGAGCAGTCCCGCGCTTGCGCCGCCCGTACCGGGCGCCCTTTCGCGTTTGCCGCCTATGCGGCAGCTTTCAGGGCCGAAGTGCTCAAGGGCAAGCGTGCCGCACCGCGCAAAATCGCATTGGTTGCTCCGTTGCCGTTCTGCGCGATGGGCATGGCGGCGGCCGGCGTGTTCGGCGGCGGCGCGATCGGGGCGTTTGCCACGTACGGCTGGAACTACTGGTACGCGCTCATGCTCCCCGTTGCCGTCGCGCTCATGACCGCATCGATCGCCAACATCGACGCGCGGCAGAAGCTGCGGCCCGTTCTTGGGTTGCCGCTGCCGCCGTCGAGCGCGTGGTGGGCCAAGACCGCGTACGCGCTGGTGCTTGCGCTGGCGGCGAACCTGGTGGTGCTGACGGCTGGCGTTGCGGTGAACCTTCTGGGCTGCGATGCGCCATCTGCGGCGGCGGGCCTGGTCGCAGCGGTGCTGTTGGTTGTCGGAAACGCCTGGATGGTTCCGGCGGGGCTTGTGCTTACCACGCGTTTCGGCACGCTTGCGGGCATTGCGATTCCCGTCGCGCTGCAGCTGGGAGCGGGCATCGCGTTCTGGACGAGCTCCGCATGGTTCCTCTTTCCTCCGGCAACCGCCCTGCGCGCGGTGTCGCCGTTCATGGGCGTCGCGCCTTCGGGCGTGCCGCTTGAGGCGGGCGATCCGTTGCTGTCGTTCGGGTGGGAGGCGATGCAGGGGCTTGGCATCGCCGTTGCGATCTTCGTCGCGCTGGCCGTGTTCGGTGCGCGATGGTATGGAAGGAGGGAGGCGAAATGGCGGTTCGGATGACGTTCGGGCGTGCGGTTCGCTCGGAGATCGTGCGCGCGCGCCGCTCGCCGCTTGCGGCGATGCACCTGGTGATCGCGCTGGCCCTGGGGGCGGCCGCCGGTGCGTATTTCGCGAGCTCCGCTTGGGACAGCCTGCTGGGCGCCGATGCGTTCTTCCAGCTGCTGGGCGCCGGTGCGCCCCTGATCGTGGGCTTGTCGTGCGGCCTTTCCGTGGATGCGGAACGCGAGGCCGGCGATTGCGCGAACCTGCTGGGCGTGCCGTCGCGCAGGATCGCGTTCGCGGCGAAGGGCGCGGTGCTGCTGGCGCTCGGCTTCGCGGCTGCGCTTGTTGCGGCGGTGCTGTTCTGGGGGATCGTCGTCGCGGCGGGGCGGGACGCTCCTTCGCTGGCGGCGTGCCTTGCGGGTGCGTGCGGCATCGCGGCGGGCAGCGCGGCGCTGTACGCCCTTTCGCTGTGGGTTGCGCTGCGCTTCGGAAGAAACGCAGCCATCGGGTTGGGCGCAATCGGATTCGGCGTGGCGCTCGCCTCGATGGGCGGTTTGGCAAACGGGCTGGTCACCGGTACGCTGAGCGGATCGTTCGGCGCGAACGCTGCCGTTTTCATCCCGTTTGCATGGCCTTCGCGTTTCGCATCGCTGGCCATAGAGCTGGCGATAGCCGGTCCGCTGTCGGCCGGGGCGCAGGTTGTGGCGGTACTCGTCGACGCGCTCGTGCGCATCGGCATCGCGTGCGCCGTTTCGACGATCGCGCTCGTAGCGGCGCTCCTCGTAGGCGCGGATCGTTTCGAAGACAAGAAGCGCGCCGGGGAGTAAGGCGCTCAAGGTACAATGAAGCCGAAAAGACCGATGTCGCGCAAAGGGGCTTGCGAGATAGCGGCCTGCGGCGATGAAGGGCGAAAGGAGCGGCATGGCTCGCTTGCTGGTGATCGATGACGAGAAGGCTATTCTCGATGCGCTTGCGCGCGTGCTCGAGCGGGACGGTCATACGGTGGTTGCGGAGTCCCGTCCGACGCGCGCGCTCGATCTTGACCTTGCTCGGTTCGATCTTGTCATCACCGATGTGATGATGCCCGATATGGACGGCTTCGAACTGGTGCGCCGCATGCGCGACCGGGTAGACTGCCCCATCCTGTTCCTTACCGCCAAAACCGAGGAAGGCGATGCCGTGATCGGCTACGGTTTGGGGGCCGACGATTACATCCGCAAGCCGTGCGGAGCAGCCGAGTTGCGCGCGAAGGTGGCGGCTCACCTGCGACGAGAGCAGCGCGACCACCATGTGGCGCTTGCGTTCGGACCCGTGCGCATCGACCTTGCGGCCAAAGAGGTTGCAGTCGACGGCGTTCCCGTTCGGCTGACGCCTACCGAGTACGCGCTTTGCGAGCTGATGGCGCGCCGCCGCGGTCAGGTGTTCTCCAAAGACGCGCTGCTCGAGGAGGTGTCCGGTTGGGATTCGCTGGCCAGCGCCGAAACCATCACCGCCCACGTCAGCGCCATTCGGGCGAAGTTCAGAGCGATGGGAGTCAATCCTATCGGCACGGTTTGGGGCGTGGGTTACAAATGGGAGCTTTAGGGGGCGCGCAGTCGCGGACTGCACGGGTCAAGGCGGGTGCCACGCATGCGGAGGACGAGCGATCGGGTTTGTCCGCCTCGCGTCGCGGCGTTCCGTTGGCGCTGATTATCGTACGCTATTTCGGCTACGTTCTGGTTGCGGTGGCGTTGCTGCTGGTCGGCTTCTGGACGACGTTCAGCTTGATGGCCAGCAGCGGGCTCGTCTACGTTGCCAATTATGCCGACGAGCGCGCTCCCGACATGGTCGCCGCGCTCGAATCCGGCGCGGTCGAGCCTGCGGACGTCCCTTCGTGCTATCGCTGGTGCGTATTTGATGCGAACGGGCGCGTGCTCGCATCCGATATGGCGGACGGCGACCGGGCAGCTGCGTGGACGGTCGTTCAGGACGGATCGACCGTTGCGGGCTTTGACGGCTTGGGCGGGGTCCGCCAGCAGGCAACGGCCGTGCTGCCGAATGGAAACCGGTGCGCGCTGCAATACGACTTCGTTCCCGATTTCACGTCTCGGGCCCTGCGCGATGCGCTTCCCGATCCTCAGACGCTGCTCATCGGTGCGTTCTTCGTCCTGTTCGTTGCCACGGTCGCGCTGATCGCCGTGCGCGCGGCGCGGGTGATATCCCGCAAGATGCAGCCTTTGGCCGAAGCCGTGGCTCAGATCGAGCGGCAGGACCTCGACTTTGCCGTGGGGTCGACCAACGTGCGCGAGGTGAACGACGTATTGCGCGCCATGGAACGCATGCGCGCGGCGCTGGCCGATTCTCTGCAGGCGCGTTGGGCCGCCGACGATGCGCGCCGCCGGCAGGTGTCGGCGCTTGCGCACGATCTCAAAACGCCGTTGGCCGTTGCGCGCTGGAACGCCGACCTGCTGCACGAGACCGCGCTCGACGAGGAGCAGCGTGCATGCGTCGAGGATATGTCCGATAGCGTGCGACGCATGGAAGGCTACGTACGGCTTTTGGTCGAGGCTTCCCAGGCGGGCGATCCTGCCGTTGCCTCCGATGTGGATGTTGCCGTTCTGGCCGACGAGGTGCGGCGCCAGGCGCGGCAGCTGTGCGATGCGGGCGGGACGGCGCTTTCCTTCGACGCCACGTGCTCGGGTGCTGTTCGCGGTGATGCGACCAGCCTTGTTCGGGCTATTGCGAACTTGGTGTCGAACGCCGTCGAGCACGCTCCTGCCGGCTCGGAGGTGTCGGTGACGTTCGACGTGACCGAAGGCTGCTTGCGCATGACGGTGGAAGACGAAGGCCCCGGGTTTTCCGCAGCTGCGTTGGAGCGCGGAAAGGAGCGCTTCTTCACGGGGTCCGCGGATCGCAACGCCGAGGCCGGCCACTTCGGTCTGGGCCTTTCCATTGTGGACGACATCGCGGCGGCGCACGGCGGATCCTTCGAGATATCCAACCGGAGCAAGGGCGGCGCGCGCTGTGTGGTGAAGCTGCCGCTGGCGTAAAGTCGCGCTCGACGATTTCCTCAGCGGCGGAAAGCTGGTTGCGGCGGGTGCTATCGCTTCCGTTCGGAATCCGCTGTGCGCGTGTCCGCTTGGGTGCTTTGCTGCTTGCGGTAGCGGGCGAGCGCCTGCTCGTAGCTGCCGGCGGTCCTGCGGAAATAGGCGTTGTACCCGATGGTCGACAAGGCGGATATGATGAAGAAGATCACGACGAACTCGACCCACGCAAGGGGAATGTCCGGGGGAAACCAGGCGCCGATCCAGGCGCAGGCGGCTAGCGCGGGCAGCGCGCATGCGTCGAATCCGATCATGCGGGCAAGGTAAGCGGGCTTTTTGAGCACCGCTTCGGTGAACCAGAAGGCTTGCAGCACGCCGATCGACACGGTGGCGATCAGCAGCGAGGCGGTGAGGTTCAGCCCGTAGCTGGGACCTGCGAAGATATAGCCCATGACTAGGCACACGATCATGGACACGGTGAAGAAAACGCAGATGGTAAGGGCGGTTTGAATGGCTATGCGCTTCATGGCGAACTCCTTTGCTGCGGGCTACAGCCCGATCTTCTGCTTGATGGCGGGAGCGTACTGACGCGATACGATGACGGTTTCGCCGTTGTCCAGCAGCAGCTGGAGTCGGGCGTTCAGGTACGGTTTGATGCCTGCAACGTGGTCGAAATTTGCCAGCAACTGCTTGGAGGCGCGCACGAATTCGGTTCCGGCTAGCCGGTCCTCCAGCTCGTACAGGCGAAGCGGCGTTTCCAGTACGGCGTCCTTCAGGTACAGGAACGTGGAGCCGTCTACGGTTTCGGCGTACAGGACGTCCCCGATTGCAACGATCAGGGTTGCGCCGTCGCGGGTGCCGGTGAGCTTGCGATCGAACGCGTTGAGCGAGGCGACGATGCGCTGCACGCGCTCGTCTATCCGCGGGCATTCGATGGCCACGCTGATGCCGTTCGCTCGAAGGATTTCGGTAATGGTTACGTTCATGGCATCGCTTTCGATTGGGGTTGAAGCGGGTAGTGCATCGGCCGATGCCGACAGTATCCCCGACCTTCCGGCGGCGCACAAGGCAGGTGCGCCCAGTTGCAAATGGGCGAGCTTCAGTTGCAGGCAGGCCGCTGTAGGTTGCGTTGGTTTCGGTTGTTTGACGTGCGCTCCCTTTCCTCGGCCAGGAAGGCGCCCCATGCTACAATCGCCCTGAGAACGATGGTGAAATCGTACGGCTAGGAGATCTGCCATGGCAAAGCTCGAAGGCAAGGTTGCATTCGTCACGGGAGCGTCTCAGGGTATCGGCGAGGGCATTGCGCGCGTGTGCGCGAAGCACGGCGCCCGCGTGGCCTTGGCCGACGTGTCTGCGCGCGTGGAGGACGTTGCCGCCGATCTGCGGGAGGCCGGGCACGAGGCCGTCGCGTTCGTCCTGGACGTTACGGATTCCGCTGCGCTTGCATCTGCGGTCGCGCGCACCGTCGAGACGTTCGGGAGCTTGGACGTGCTGTGCGCGAATGCGGGCGTGTGTCGGTTGGGAGACTTCCTGAGCATGACGGACGCCGATCGCGATTTCCACATCGACGTCAATATCAAGGGCGTATGGAACACCGCGCGCGCCGCGCTTCCCGTCATGGTCGAGCAGGGCGGCGGCAGCGTGGTCATCACCTCGTCGGTAACGGGCGACCTTGTTGCCGACCCGGGCGAATGCGCCTACGCGCTGTCGAAAGCGGCGCTCGTGGGCTTGACGAAGGCACTGGCCGTGGAATTCGCCGCCCGCAACATTCGCGTCAACTGCTTCCAGCCCGGGTACGTGGTCACTCCCATGGCCGAGAGCATCGCCCAGCAGTCGAATCCCGACGATCCGGAAAGCGTCTTGACCGAGATGGCGAAGGCTATCCCGATGCGAAGGCTGGCCCGTCCCGAAGAAGTGGGGGAGCTGGCCGCGTTTCTCGGCAGCGACGAGTCCAGCTACATTACCGGCTCCCAGTTCGTTATCGACGGCGGCTCCACGCTTCCGGAATCCGTCAGCGTAGGCGTGTAGGCTAAGCTGACGCAGGTCTCACCGGGTGGCGAACCACGGTGCGCAGGTTCTCCGGCTTGGATCGACGCGGGTCGCTCAGGTAGATCTCGTGATGCAGGCGCACGCCGGGCACGCCGCCGTTCGCGTCAAGCTCGGCGAGCAGCGCGCGTGCGTTCTCGGGATCGGCGATGTCGTCTTTCAGGTGGGAGTCGGCTATGAAGGCGGACAGGGCTGCGACGGTGGCCGGCTCGTCGTCGTAAGGACCGCGATGCAGAACCTGCGCGCAGGGGCCTTCGGCGAAGCGGACCAGGCGAGCTTGCGCGGTGTCCAGCCCCGGTTTTTTCGCGGCTGCCTTTTCGCGCGCCCAAGTGAAGGTTTCGGTCGTCACGAAGTCGGGCTGTCGAATCAAAGAGACCCATTGCAGCTTGCTTTTGTCTGTAATGCGACGTCCGTCGAAGCCGCCGGAGGCCGTCCACCAAAGGCCTTCGAGCGGCGCTACCTTGTATTCAAAGTAGCCATCCGGTTGCCAATCGCCGTTTTTCGCCATTCTGATGGTGTACGACAAGGCGTACAGAAGTCCCACGGCCTGCGCGTACGCGCCGTTTTCGTCGTTGGGGTCGCCCTCGCCGGCAACGGCGATGAACGTCATGGCAGGCGCCTCCACGAGCGCCGGCTTCGTCTTCGGAACGTAAAGGTCTTTGTGTTCCTTCGTGAAATCGAATGTCATGAGGCTATCCTCCTTGACTCAGATGACTGGATTGCCGATTATCTCGCGCTGCGCTTTTTTCGTCAGCTTGCCGAATACCAGGCTGTAGGAATGATCGCACAATTCGTACAGCAGTTCGTCGGGCACCGCGCCGTCCAGGTCGATGGATATCCAGTGGCGCTTGTCGGCGTAAAAGCCGGGCAGGATGTCGGCATGCTCGCTGCGCAATGCAACTGACCAGGCTGGATCGCATTTGAGCGACAGGAGCGAGCGACCTGCGTATGCGGCGGCGTGCTCTTGGCCGGGCTTCATGGCGGCAGCGAACATCTTTCCGCCAACCTGGTAGCGCCACCAGTCCCATTCCGCCTTGTAATCTTTGGTGCAGCCCGGCTTGGCAAGCAGGTATGCGTCTATGTAGTCGTGCATGGTTTGCGCTCCTTTGCCCGTGCTATGCGAATGCCCCGCGTTTGAATGCGGTGCGCCAGGTCTCGACGTTGCCCCACGGCTTGATATCGAGGCGTCCGAACAGCGCGCACGCCAGTTCGATTCCCGCGGCGCCATTCGCGGTGATGAAGCGCCCGCCGTCTACGACGGGCTGGTTCCGGAATCGATCGTGGCCCCGATAATGGGGTGCTAGCTGGGCAAACTCGTAGTCCGCGTTGCCCGTGTGATCGCAGTCGTCCAAGTAGCCGCGTTCGGCTAGAAACGAGCATGCGCCGCAGATTGCAGCTACCGGCACCGCGCGGGCCAGGCACGCGTCCACCAGCCACGCGCCCGCGCGTACGATGTCCGGTTCTTGCCAGCTTTCGCCGCCCACGAGAATCGCCAGGGCCAAATCTTCGGGAACCTCGTCGCGCTCCGCCGTCAAATCGGGCACTACGGTCAGTCCCCCTATCGACCGCACATTGCCCTGCCGCGTCGCCATGGTGCGCACGGCATATCCGGTTTCGGGTTTGTTGATTTCAGAGCAGGCATGCCCCACCTCCCAATCTGCGAATCGATCGGGCAGGAACGCAAGTACGGTGCCGCGGCGATTCCCCTGAGGTCCTAGTGCGTTGTCGCGTTCGCTCACTGAAGCTCCTTTACGCCAAAGCCACGAATATATCGATGTCGGCGCAGCTCATGTCTTCGCCGGGCAGGTACGCTTCGAAGTCGACGGTGAACGACCGTTGCGCCATGAGCGCTTCGTCGGTCCAGATGTCCATCCAGGCCTTCTGCACGCTCTCCACGCAGTCGCCGCCGCGGATCTCCACCTTCGCGTAGCGGCCGGCCGGTATAACCTGGCGTGCGGAGCCGGCTTCGGCTTCGTTCGTCTCGCAGCCGATGAGCAGGTCGTACTCGTTCGTGGCCAGGTCGTAGTTGTAGTAAAGCGCGAAGCAGGGGTAGGGGTTCGCAATCGCCCCCGGCACGTTCTTGTCCATGCCCTCTTCCATGAACCGCTGCCATAGGCCGCCGATGTCCGCGGTGCAGGAAGGGCTGTCGTTGGCGGTGCGCAGGGTGATTCCCGCAACGGTGCGCTCGGGAAGCTCGACGATCGTGTACTCCATGGCAGTTCCTCTCGATTTCGGTTTCGATGGCAAGGTGATTGTATGAAACAAAACCGGACAAGGCGTGTCCGCTACAGCAAGAATCGAAGGGATTTTCAAGGGGTTCGCGTTTCGTACGTCCGCGCGATCGCTTCCGCCTGCGATTGCAGCCAGGCGCGCAGGCGCACGGGTTCGGCTACTTCCAAACGGTCGCCGAACGACAGCAGGTAGAACATCATGCGCTCGGTTATGTCGCAGGATAGACGGACGCGCAGGCGGCCGTCTTCCAGCTGCTCGATGGCCGACGGTTCGAATTCTTCCCGAATGCGGCCGATGTCTTGCGGCGTTTGCGGGCTGAACAGCAGCACCAGCGGTTCAGCCGAGGCGGTCGTATAGCCTTCCTGCATCTGGGCTGGAAGCTCGCGCGGGACGAACGTTTCCGGCAACAGCTCCATCGAGTCCCATACGATGCGGAACAGCTTGAACGTGCGCCAGTCCTCGCGCATCCGGCACCACGCGCGAATATACCAGGAACGCTCCTTGAACAGGAGCTTGACGGGTTCGACCACGCGCTCGCTCGTGCGTTCCGCGGCGTCTCGGTACCTGAATCGCAAGGGGCGTCGTTCGAGGATCGCCCGTCGTGCCACGTCGAAGACGTTCTTGTATTCGGGCGGCGCGCCCCAAAACGAAAGGTCGATGTCCAGCCAATCGGCGCCTTCCCGTTGGAACAGGCGCCCAAGCCGTTCGTGCGTGGCGGGCGAGTCGGCGGCTCCGGTTGCCCTGAGTGCGGAAAGCGCGGCAAGGATGTCGTCTTTCTCCCTATCGGTAACAAGGGATTTATCCAGGACGTATCCTTCCATAAGGTGCACGCCGCCGCCCTTGCCGCGCGTCATGTATACGGGAACTCCTGCGGCCGAAAGCGCCTCGACGTCGCGGCGCACCGTGCGATCCGATACCTCAAGCCGCGCTGCAAGATCGCCCGTCGTTCGCGGCGATCGTTCCATGAGCAAGAACACGATCTCGAAAAGGCGGCCTGCTTGCATCGGTCAGCCTTTCGCGCAGGCGTTTGCGCGCGCGAGCACGCTTCGCACCGTTTCGGGCCGCTCGCTTGCCAACGTGGGGAAGGGGACGACGGGTTCGGGTTCTGCGTCGAACGGGGCAAGGGCAAGCACGAGCCAGGCGACGTCGCGCCACGCTCCGCAGGTGTACCCCGCGTTCTTCTGAACGCCCATACGCGTGAACCCGAAGGCTTCATGCAGGCGTTCGCTTGCAGCGTTCGGCACCGTGACCAGCGCGTACGCTGCTTTCACGCCCTGTTCGCGCACCAGGTCCACAAGGGCGCGATACAGCACGGTTCCCAGGCCGCGCCCGCGCGTTTCGGGCGACAGGTACACCGAAAGCTCGGCGTTCCAGCCGTATGCGGCGCGTTCGGCTTGCGCATGGGCGTACGCGTAGCCAACGATGCGCGGCGTTTCGCCCGAGTTGGGCGTGCTGACGGTTTCCGCCACAAGGTACGGGTAGCCGGCTTGGATGTGCGCTATGCGTGCGCGGAATTCCTCTGCGCTGGGCACCGATTCTTCGAACGTGATGGGCGTGTCGATGTAGGGGGCGTATACGGATAAGATGCCGGTGGCGTCGTCATCGGTGGCCAGGCGTATGCGAATGGGGACGTTTTCGACTCCGGACACGGCTGCTCCTTGCGTTGGTCGAGTTGCTGCGGCGTTCATGGTAGCACGTCCGCGAATCGTGCGAGGGCTTCGCGGAAGGGTCGCGCGTTCGCATGATCGGATCCGCTTTGTCGGATCCGTTACCGCATGCGCACGAAAAATCGCGTTCGCTGGCAGGTTCTGACGGTTTGCGGTCGTCGGACGAGCTTGCGATTTTGACGCCGCGTGTCCGGCATCGCGTTTTACCAGGTCAGAGAAGCGCAGTGATTTATCGAGCGCTCGACCTGTTCGTGCGGGCCTGCCATGAGGACCCCAAACCGCAAAAAACTGCCAGCGAACGCGATTTTTCGTGCGCTGCCAAGCCTGCAAGGGGTCGGACGGGGGCGGTTCGTGCGCCTTAAACGGCAATGCGCGTCACCTTGCAGCACGGCAAGGGCGCTTCCCATGCGGACGGGAGGGGGCGCCCGTTCGCTTTCCCGAAACGCGTGCGGAAGATGGCTTCGAAAACAAAATGCAATATATACTTGTCATTTTTCCCAATATGCAATATATTTATGATATTGCATACAGAATATTAGGCATAACAGGAAAAGAGAAGGTGATTCATGGGAGGGAAAAAGAACTTGCGCATGAAGGCGGCGCGCGTGGCGTGCGGCCTTTCGCAAGCCGAGTTGGCGGCGGCGGTCGGGGTGACGCGCCAAACCGTCGGTCTTATCGAAGCCGGTGGATACAACCCCACGCTCAACCTGTGCATTGCGATATGCAAGGTGCTGGGCGCAACGCTTGACGACCTGTTCTGGGAAGAAGGAGAGTAGCGATATGAAGCTTATCGAGCAGTGGAGGGCGTACGTCGGCCCTGTTGACGAACGGGTGGAAGCCGAGTCGAATCGTATTTACAAAGTCGGCTTCATCATGTTGACGTTCGGCCTTCTTGTGGCGCTTGGGTACGACACCATGGTCAGGCAGATCGTGTGGATGCACGAGATCGACATGACGGGATCGGGGGTTATGCAGTTCGATATGTTCCACGTCATGGTGGTCTCATGGCTGCTGCTGACGTGCCTTGCGTGTGCGGTGCTTCAGAGTCGCAAGGGGTTCGCGGACGATGGCAATCGCTTTTCGGAAACCGACCGCTTCCCTGGCGGATACTTCGCCTTGGTGTCGGGGCTTGCGGCGGTGGTCGCGGGCGTCCTGATCGCGCTTTTGCGAGTCCTCGCCGAACTCCAGGTACTTGGTTCGGTTGGCGCCTCCGCATGGTTTGCCGCCGCAGTGCTGGGGTTGTCGATTGCGGCGTTGCTGTTCGTCCTGCTTGTGGTTGCCTTCTACGTTTCGTTCCGCGCGGCGAAATCCCGTCGCCGGGCAATCGGGGCCCTGCTGGACGACTAAGGCAGCTGCACGTTTTTGCGCTTGCAGCCCGATGCCCCTCGTTGCGCTGCGGAGGGTATCGGGTTGCGGAAACCTCGTGCCCATACTTTGTTAATTGAAGGGAGCAGGCTTGTTGCTGGGCCGCCGTTAGGGAATACTGCGCATGCAGGAGGCGCGTTGCAGCGCCGGGAATCGAACGGCGCAGGCGCGCCGAGGGGAGGCGTGCGTGGCGGGTTGGCCCCAGAACAAGCGAATTCATCGCGGTCGGTCTCTCGGTTGGATCGGCGTAGCTGCGGTGGTCGTTGCATCGGCCGTTGCAACGTGCGCGGTCGTCAGCGCAACGGACGCTTTCACAACCCGGCACGAAAAACCGTTCCCGGTAAGTTCTTCCATGCGCGAAGAGCGTGGATCGACCGATGCCGTTCCTGATCGATTAACGAATTCGGATCCGCGCGCGGCAATAGAGATCGCGCGTTCGGCGCTCGATGCGGCGCCCATGACAGATCTTGTGAGCGTGTTCGACGCTGCAACGGGTGCTGCGCGCGAACTTGACAACAAGGAAGCTCCCGAGGTGGTGCGGGCTGTCGACGCGTTTCACGAAGCTGGCTATGAAGTTGGGTTCGTCGTATATGATTTCTCGGTCCAACGTGGCATGAACTACAATGCTGACGAGGCGTTTTTCTGCGCGAGCACCATGAAAGCCCCCTTTGTTGTCTATGCGGTGCAAGACGAGATCGACCTTGGCTTTGCTTCTTTCGAAGACATGGTGATCGAAGACGTGGCAGTAGAGGGCACGGGCGTCATGGCTTTCGACGATAAGGAAGAGTACCGTTTGGAAGACGTGCTGGCCAATGCCATCGTCCATTCGGACAACACCGGCTACGCGTTGTTGCGCGAGCGCTTCAGTTACGGGAACTTCGAATCGTGGTGCGCCGCCGCAGGCGTGGACGCATGGGCCTGGGAAGGCGAGTGGTATCCGTATTGCACGCCGCTCGACCTGGCCAAGCTGTGGTTGAACGTAGGGTCGTACGTGGCTGCCGGGCAGGGCCATGCCTCATGGTGCGCCGGTCTTTTGTCTCAGACGGACTCCTCGTTTCTGCGCGCTGCGCTCGGTGCGCGCGGCACGGTGCTTTCGAAGCCTGGATTCGAGATAAACACTCCCCAAACGGGCGCCGGAGCTCTCAACGATGCGGGCGTGGTGCTTGCCGGGGACGGTCCGTACGTGGTGGCTATCATGTCCGATGCCGACTACGATAGCGATTACTTTACAGACAACGAGCGCCTGATCGTCGACTTGGCAGCTGCATTGGGCGCCGCTCGTGATAAAGTGCTCGTTCATCCTACTGTTCAGGAGGTTCGTTCGTGAGGGTTTTTTCTCGCGCTGCGCTTTTGCTTGCTGCGGTGCTGACGGCGATTGTCTTGGCGGGCTTTGCCGCGCTTGGATGCTTCGCGTGGGCTGACGAGGACGCCCAGGCGAGCGCCGCCCAGAAAGCGGTCGACGACGCTCATTCCAGCTTGAGCGCTGCTGAATCCCGCATGGCCGCGCTTTCTTCCGATTGCGATACGCTCAAGCAGGAGATCGACAAGCTTCAAACGCAGATCGACGACATGGCGGCGGAGGTCTTGGAGGCTCAGAAAGCGGTGGTCGAAGGGCGCGCCGCGGTGGGCAAATTGGCCGCGTACGAGTATCGCACGGGCGGCTCGACGCGCTCCCTTGTCGAGTTGGTCTTGGGCGCAGGCGATTTTTCCGAGCTTCTGCGCAACATGTCGTATTTGAGCAGCATCATGACGTATCAGGCCGATGAGGTTGCCGCGCAGCAGGAGCGCAGCAAGCGTTTCCAAGATCTTGCGGATAGCTTGAATTTCCAAAAAGACGAACAGGAAAAGAAGCTGGCGGAGTTGGAAGCGAAGAAGGCGGAAGCGCAGAAGGTGGTGGCCGACGCGTCTTCGCGACTGCAGAACGCCGAAAGCGACCAGGCTTCTCGCTTGGCCGAGCTGCAGCGCAAAGCAGAGGAGATGGCAGCTGCCGGCGCGGTGACGGATCCGGTGGAGGTCGAGGACGCGAACACGGTGGACAGGCCTTCGGTGGTTCCTCCGTCAACGCCGGTGGAGCCCGATCCGGATCCCGTTGTTCCCGATACCGGCGGCGGATCCGGTGGTGATTCCGGCGGCGGTTCCAGTGAATCGCCTGGTGAAAGCACTGCCGGATGGTCGACGGGCGTGGCTTCCGCTTATGGAGGATCCACCGATCCCTACACGCCCAACCCCGGCATAACGGCTACCGGCGCCGTTTGCGACGACTGGTCGATGGGCGTGGCCGTTCCCATGGCGTGGCCGAACTACTGGCAGTACTACGGACGCACCGTCGAAATATCCTACGCAGGGCAAACCGTGTTCGCCACCATCAACGATTGCGGCGGCATGGACGGAGGCCGTCGTTCTCTTGATCTGCAGCCCGGCGTGTGGAAGGCGTTCGGGTACTCGTCGTGTCTGGACTGGGGCTTGCGCACGGTCAGCTACCGTATCCTGTAGCGTCTCGCCTCGTTTCGACTCGTTTCGCCGTTCGGCCGCGGGTCCTGCGTTCTCCCTCTTCGCGGGCCGGAATCCCGTGCGCCGGGGTGGTGTCGGCGTCAATCGGCGCGGGGCGCAGTTCGCCGCTTCGTCGTGGAATATCTCCTCACGTTCGACGAAATGCGCTATACTGCATCGTTACATGCGAAGACGAAGACAGCGCCGGGTAGCGGCGCCGCCTCCAGAGACGGGTCTCATCGGCTGAAAGGACCCGGGCGGCCAACGCGGCGATTCCCTTCCGAGCAGCAAGGCTGAACGCGGGGCGCGCAAGCGCGGACGTGCAGTAGGCTTTGACGGGAGCTCCCGTTACAGAGCGTAATGAGCGGGCGGCCAACGGTCGCATGCCTTGCCTGGTCATCGCGATGTCCGGTCGAGCGTGCGCGCAGGTCGTCAACCGAGGTGGTACCGCGAGAGCCTTCTCTCGTCCTTGGATTGGGAAGCAATTCCCTCAACCAACGGCGAGAGAAGGCTCTTTTGTTTTTCGCCGCCGATGAGCGCGTTCGCGCGAGCTGCGGCGGCGTTGCAAAAAGAAGACGGAAAGGGAGCGCGAAACATGGCAATCGTGGACGAATTGGAGGCCTTGCGCACGCAGACGCTCGACGCGATCGCTCAGGCGGGCGAAACCGCCGAGCTTGAGCACGTGCGCGTGGCGGTGCTGGGCAAGGCGGGCACGCTGACGGGGTACCTGCGCAGCATGGGCCAGGTGGCAAAAGAGGAACGCGCCGCGGTTGGCAAAACCGTGAACGAGGTGCGCGTGGCCGTGGAGGAAGCGTTGGCCGCCCGCAAGGCCGAGCTTTCGGCTGCCGAGCTCGAGGCCAAGATCGGCGCGAGCGCGGTTGACGTGACGCTGCCCGGACGTGCTCAGCAGATGGGAACCCGTCACCTCATCAACCGTATAACCGACGAGGTCAGCGAGATTTTCCTTGGTTTGGGCTACACGGTGGCGCAGGGTCCCGAGGTGGAGACCGACTACTACAACTTCGAGGCGCTCAACGCTCCCGCCGATCATCCGAGCCGCAGCTTGGCCGACACGTTCTACGTGGTCGACCGTTCCGGCGAGAAGGCTGCGGTGCGCGGCGAGTCCGACGTGCTGCTGCGCACGCAGACCTCGGGCGTGCAGGTGCATGCCATGGAGGATCAGGACCTGCCCATCTACATCATCGCTCCCGGTAAAGTGTACCGTCGCGACGTGGCCGATCCGTCCCACCTTCCCCAGTTCACGCAGATCGAGGGCTTGGTTGTGGACAAGGGCATCACGTTCGGCGATCTCAAGGGCACGCTCGACTACCTGTGCAAGCAGCTGTTCGGCGAGGAACGCAAGACGCGCTTCCGCGCTCACTACTTCCCGTTTACGGAGCCCTCGGCCGAAGTGGACGTAAGCTGCGGCATTTGCCACGGCGAAGGCTGCCGCTTCTGCAAGGGCACGGGCTGGCTGGAAATCCTGGGTTGCGGCATGGTCGACCCGAACGTGCTGTCCATGTCGGGCATCGACCCGGAAGAGTACTCCGGATTCGCGTTCGGCATGGGCGTCGAGCGCATTGCCTGCCTGAAGTACAACGTTCCCGACCTGCGCATGCTCCTCGAAGGCGACATGCGCTTCCTTCGTCAGTTCTAAGGAGCCGCAAGCTATGAAAATATCTTTGAAGTGGTTGAGCGAATACGTCGAGGTGCCGGGCGACGTCAAGGCGTTTTGCGATCGATTGGACCTGACCGGTACGGGCGTCGAGGCTGTGGAGAAGACGGGTGCGTCGTTCGACGGCGTGGTCGTGGGCTACGTGGAGACGTGCGAGCAGCACCCTGACAGCGATCACATGCACGTGACCACGGTAAACGTGGGCGCGGACGAACCGGTGCAGATCGTGTGCGGCGCGCCGAACATCGCGGCCGGCATCAAAGTGCCGGTTGCCACCATCGGCACCGTCATGCCCGGCGATTTCAAGATCAAGAAGTCGAAGCTGCGCGGCGTTGCCAGCTGCGGCATGTGCTGCTCTCAGCGCGAGCTGGGCATCGGCGGCGATCACGAAGGCATTTGGATTCTTCCCGAGGACGCGCCTGTGGGCATGCCCATTGCCGAGTACCTGAAGATGTCCGACACGGTGCTCGATCTTGAGGTCACGCCGAACCGTCCCGACTGCTTGAGCGTGGTCGGCATGGCGCGCGAAGTGGGCGCTATGTATCGCACGAACGTTGTCAGCCCGCTTGCCGACATGGCTGCCAAGCTGGAGGTTGATGCGAGCGACCAGCCTGTTGATCAGGTGGTTCGCGTGAGCATTGAGGATTCGGTACGCTGCCCGCGCTATACGGCGCGCGTGATTCGCGGGTGCAAGGTGGGGCCGAGCCCCGACTGGATGGTCGAGCGCTTGGCCGCTATCGGCCAGCGCTCCGTCAACAACATCGTGGACGTTACCAATTACATCCTGTTCCTGTTCGGCCAGCCGCTTCATGCGTTCGACCTGGCCAAGCTTTCGGGTGCTGACGGATGCGCTTCCATCGTGGTCCGTGCGGCCGAAGACGGCGAGAAGCTGGTTACGCTGGACGGGGAAGAGCGCGCGCTCACGTCCGACATGACCGTCATCGCCACGCCCGAGCTCGGTGCGGTGGCGTTGGCCGGCGTCATGGGCGGCCTTGACACCGAAGTGACCGAGGACACCGTGGACATCTTGCTGGAGGCTGCTGCGTTCGAGCCGGGCCGCACCAGCCGCACCAGCCGTAACCTGGGCCTGATCAGCGAAAGCTCCATGCGCTACGAGCGCGGGGTGGACGACCACGGCATCGACGAGCGCTCCGCTGCGGCCGCTGCGCTGATCGTGGAGGTCGCAGGCGGTCGCGTGAGCGCTGCCGCAGCCAACCAGCTCGGTATCGTGGACGAGTGGCCGATGCCGTCGCAGGCCGTCGAGCTGGAGTTCCGCGTTCCGCGCTTCTGCGCCATGATGGGCGCCGACATTCCGCGCGAGGACATCGTCGACATTCTCGAGCGCTTGGGGTGCGCGGTCTCGTCCGCTGACGGGGCGGACGTGCTGGCCGTGGTCGCGCCTACGTTCCGGCCCGACCTCGAACGCGAGATCGACCTGTACGAGGAAGTGCTGCGCCTGTGGGGCATGGACCGCGTGCCTTCCACGTTGCCCGGCGGCCCGGGTCGCGTAGGCACGCGCTCCGCGCTCGAGCATGCGCTCGATACCGTCAACGACGTTATGCGCGCAAGCGGCCTGAACGAGACCATGACGTATTCGTTCGCCGAGCCGGGCGACCTGGGTCGCCTGCGCATGTCCTCTGGAGGCTTGGGGGAGCCGGTCGAATTGATCAACCCGCTCAACGCCGATCAGTCGGTCATGCGGCAAAGCATCGTTCCCGGTCTGCTTCGCAGCGTCGCCTACAACCAGAGCCGCGGCGTGAAGAACGTCCAGCTGTACGAAACCGGCCAGGTGTTCTTCGCTCACGAGGGACGCAAGCAGCCGAAGGAGCGCCGTCGCGTGGCTGGCGTGCTGGCCGGCGCCATGCGCGATGCGGGATGGAACGAACGCCCCGACGCCTTCGACTTCTTCGACGGCAAGGGCGTTGTGGAAAGCCTTGCGCGCGAGCTGGCCATTGCGAAACTTCGCTTCAAGGCCCTTTCCGCCGAAGAGGCCCCGCATCTGCAGCCCGGACGCGCGGCCGAGGTGCTGGCGGGCGGCACCTCGCTCGGTTGGGTAGGCGAGCTGCATCCGCTGGCCGTCGATGCGTACGAGGCAACGGCACCGGTGGTGGCGTTCGAGCTGGACGTTGACGCGCTGGTGAAGTCAAGCCGCGCGTCGCGCGATTACGTGGACGTGCCCACGTTCCCGGCCGTGTCCATGGATGTGGCGTTCGTGGTGGACGAGGACGTTGCGCACGAGCGCCTCATGCAGTGCATGAACTCGGCTGGCGGCAAGCTGCTCGAGGACGCGCGTCTGTTCGACGTGTACCGCGACGAGCAGCGCGTGGGCGCCGGCAAGAAGTCGATGGCCTATGCGCTTACGTATCGCGCGGTCGATCGCACGCTTACCAGCGAGGAAGTCGACAAGGCTCACGAGCGTCTCGTGAAGAAGGTGTGCGGGGCGACGGGTGCCGAGGTGCGCGGTTAGCGTTTCGGTCATAATAGACTAATCGAGAGTATTGCGCGGTTGCTCGAGAGCGCCGCGCAGCCAGACGGCGGGAGCAATCCCGCCGTCTTCGCATGGGGGAGGCGACCAGCATGAACCAGAAGATCGCGATCATGACGGATACGAATAGCGGCATCATGGCCGAAGAGGCTCAGAAGCTCGGCGTGTTCGTCGTGCCTATGCCGTTTGTCGTAGATGGCGAGGAGGGCTTCGAGGGCGTGAGCCTTGACGCC
Organism: Paraeggerthella sp. LCP19S3_G8; assembly: GCF_052119225.1. Classification (NCBI taxonomy): domain Bacteria; kingdom Bacillati; phylum Actinomycetota; class Coriobacteriia; order Eggerthellales; family Eggerthellaceae; genus Paraeggerthella; species Paraeggerthella sp. LCP19S3_G8. The sequence continues at coordinate 32,865 of NZ_JBQKFQ010000007.1, read as the reverse complement.
GATCGGTTTTACGAGCGGCAGCGTGCCGGAGCGAACATCGTCACCTCCCAGCCTTCTATCGTCGACTTGGGGGAGCGTTGGCACGAGCTTCTGGGCACGTACGACGATATCATCTACATTCCCATGTCAAGCGGGCTTTCCGGGTCTTGCGAAACGGCATGCACCCTGTCTCGGCACTTCGAAGGCCGCGTGCACGTGGTGGACAACCAGCGCATCTCGGTCATGCAGCGCGAGTCGGCGATCGACGCGCTGCGCTGGGTTGAGGCTGGGCTTTCGGCGCAGGAGGTTTGCGATCGCCTTCATGCCACGAAGTTCGACGCGAGCATCTACATCATGGTGGACACCATGGCCTACCTACACAAGAGCGGCCGAATCACCCCGGCAGCTGCGGCCATCGGGTCGGTGCTCAAGATAAGGCCGGTCCTGCAGATTCAGGGAGAAAAGCTCGACGCGTTTTCGGTGGCCAAGTCCACGAAGGCGGCGAAGCGCACCATGTTGAAAGCGCTTGCGCGCGATGTGGACGAACGTTTCGGCGGTGTTGGCAACGTGCATCTTTACGTAGCTCATACGGATCGTGACGACGACGCGCAGTCGCTTGCGCAGGATATGCGGGACCAATTCGGCAGCGACGATGTGTTCGTGGATCGTTTGCCGCTGAGCATTGCCTGCCATGTGGGCCCCGGTGCCCTGGGCGTCGGGTGCGCGAAAATCCAAGACTAGGGCGCATGGCGGCGGTTCGGCGAAGCGTTGCGGGTTTCTGGCGGCGCCCGCTCGCCTGCCGATGGTCGCCCTGCCTTGATGCCCGGGCGACGGCTTCCCCGTTGCCCCCTTGCCGGCCCGCTGTCAAAATGGAAGAGTTTTGTTGGTCCTTAAATTAGGATAAAGGGAAGTGTCAGGCGATTGACCTGGTGCGATAAAAAACTCCCACGGAAGAATCGCCCCAACAAGGCGAAAAACCGCCGCAAAACTCATCCGTTTTGACAGCGGGCGCAAGGCATCGTTGCAGTACTTTGGTTGGCGCGCGTTTTCTGACTGTTCGCTTTCGCTAACAGCGGTACAATGGGCCGCGAAAGAAAGGATGCGCGTATGTATGATGGACTGATCAGTCCGGGCCGCAACGACGAATGTTGGTGCGGCAGCGGCAAAAAGTACAAGAAGTGTCACCTCGTCCATGACGAGCGGCTGCAAGAGCTGTACGAGCAGGGATTCGAGGTACCGCAGCGTTCCATGCTCAAAACGGCGGCCGATATCGAAGGCATCAAGCGCAGCGCCGCTATCAATATCGGCGTGCTCGATTACGTTGCCGAGCGTATCGGACCGGGCGTGACCACGGCGGAAGTCGATCGATGGGTGCACGATTTCACGGTGGAGCACGGCGGCGTTCCCGCCGACCTCAATTACGAGGGCTACCCGAAAAGCGTGTGCACGTCCATCAACGAAGTGGTGTGCCACGGCATTCCCTCAGAGGACGACGTGCTGCGCGAAGGCGACATCGTGAACGTGGACTGCTCTACTATCCTGGACGGCTACTATTCGGATTCGTCGCGCATGTTCTGCATCGGCGAAGTATCCGAGGAGCGTCGCCGTTTGGTGGAGGAAACCAAGAAAGCCCTGGAAGCAGGCCTTGCCGCGGTCAAGCCGTGGGGCTTGCTGGGCGATGTGGGAGCGGCTGTGAACGCGCATGCGAAGTCGTGCGGTTATTCGGTGGTGCGCGAGTTCGGCGGGCATGGCATCGGACTCGACTTCCACGAAGATCCGTTCGTGAGCCATGTTGCCGAAGCGGGTACCGGCATGGTGCTTGCTCCGGGCTGCTGCTTCACCATCGAGCCCATGATCAACGCGGGCGAGCAGGAAATCGACATGAGCGATCCGAACGGATGGACCGTTCGCACGGCAGATCGTTCCGACACGGCTCAGTGGGAGGTTCAGCTGGTCGTTACCGAAGACGGCTACGAGCTTCTGAGCTGGTAGGGAAGAGGGCTCGGCAGCGATACGCATCGCGCCGAGCCCTTTCAGGAGGGGAATAAGAAGGCTTGGTTATTTCTGGGCTACCATGCGGCCGATGACGTAGCCTTCGGTGTAACAGCGCCCGAGCGACAGTCCGAATACGGTGAGCGGGTAGTCGATTCCGCCATAGAAATGACCCGAGCAGTTGCCGATGGCGTACAGGTTTTCTATTACCTCGCCTTCCGGCGTCAGGCACTCGTGCTTTTCGTTGATGTCAACGCCGGAGCAGATGGCGCTCATACGCACGTGACGGTGAATGCCGTAATACGGCGGGGTGTCGATAGGGGCAAGGAACTTCGCCGCTTTCCCGAAATCGACGTCCTTGCCCGCCGCGGCCAGGTCGTTGTAGTGGGCGATCGTTTTCTTGAACGCTTCCGTATCGGTGATTCCAAGCTTTTTGGCCAGTTCTTCAAGGGTGTCGGCCTTGAACGTATTGATCTGCCCTTCGAACACGCCCGTGCGCTCGACGTTCTCTTCGGGCATGTAGGTCTTCAGGGCTTCGGGGTCTACCAGCTTTCCCGGCCAGTCTGCCGCTGCGGTCATGTAGTTGCTGTCGAACACCTGGCAATAGTGTCCAGCGTCCTCGGCCGATCTCAGATAGCAGTTCATGAGGGACATCTCTACGGTCTCGTTCACAAAGCGCTCGCCGTTCATCTTCACGGAAAGGAACGGCATGTCGCACATGGATGCGGGACCCGCATCGAAATCGTGGAGCATCTTCGTATGGGCAAGGTTCTCGATTTTGCCGCCGGCCCAGACTACCATCTTATGGCCGTCTCCGGTCTTGTTGTTTTGCTTGGGCTGGAAATTCGTCATGTCCGGCTGGTAATAGTGCAGCATGTCCTCGTCGTTTTGGTAGTCGCCACATGCTACGATCACGCCTTTCGACGCGTTGAACTGGACGTAGCCGTCTTTGCCTTTCGCGATAACGCCCACTACTTTGCCCGATTCGTTCTGGACGAGCTGCTCGGCTGGGGTGGAATAGAAGATTTCGACGCCTTCTTTTTCCGCAGTGGCCGCCAGCGCCCGCATGCCGTCGCCCGCGTTATAGGGCTTGGGTCCGAAGAAGGACGTGACGAAGTTCATGGTGTAGCCCTTGCGGTTGATCAAGGGTATATGCTGTTGGTTTCCTTGGTCGATAACCTGCGCGCCGCCTTCGGCTGCTTTTTCGATAACCCAAGACACTGCTTCCCCTGAGTTTTTCGCCCAGAGTTCGATGAGCGCTCGATCAGGGCGATGCTGGTTGTCGGTCATGAGCTGGGAAACGAGGTCCTCTATGTTGGCTTGATCGCTCGTTATCAGATCGATGCCGCTGCCCGAGTTGCCTTGGCTGATGGCCTGATTCTCTTTCTGAAGCAGTGCGACGCGCGCGCCCGCTTCCAAAGCCGAAAGCGCAGCAGGGACTCCGGATGCGCCTGCGCCTATGACCACCACGTCGTATTCTTCGGTGGCTGCGATATCGGTAATAGCGGCGGGCTTTTCCAGGAAAGCGGGCATTCCGGTTCGCAGGTGACCGGCTGCTGTGGTTTTCTCGCCTGCTCCGGCCTGGGCGCTCGCCGCGTTTTTCGCTGCGGTTTCTTGCGGCGCGCATGCGCTCAGGGCGCCTGCTGCCGCCATTCCCGCTGCTGTCATGCCGCCGAATTTGAGCAGATCTCGACGACTGATACCTTGCTGCTTGCTTTGCTTGGGCATGTTCATCCTCCTTGAACGTCGGTGCTTGCCGCGCTTTGACGCTCGACATCCGGTGGTCGAAGGTTTCTTCAGGGCGGCTCCCTCGGTCGAGACCATAGCGCTCAATCGATCCGCTTGTCTTTCGTCTACGGCTTTTCGCCTGGGGTTATTTCTATCATCCTTTGTTATCACCCTAGTTTTACCAGGGGTTTTCCTGCGGCTGAGTTTTCCGGATGTTTTGAAGCAGCCGTTTCCTTCGGTACAATGGGCTGCAAGCATGCGGCAAGGGGAACGGTGTTTGGGGAGATTCTTATGGCGAAAAGCGATCAGACCGAGCAAGGAAATCGTCCGCCGGGACCTCTCTTTCCTTGGATGCCCGCGATACCCGTGTTCTTTTTGGGGCTTGGCGTGTATCGTGCTTGGATCGAGATCGTGTTCGTGGGTTCGTTCATCTCGTTTCCGGCAACCGGGGTTGCAAGTCATGATGTGTTCGATCTTGTGATGATCGCGACGATGTTCTCATGCGCGGCTTTAGCTAAGCGCATCGGTCCCTTGTTCGGTCGTAAATCGGTGTACGTGCTGGCGGGTGTCGCGCTGGTCCTTTCGACGTGCTGCATGTTCGTCTCTATCGGAGCGCCTTCGCTTTCAGTGCATATGGGATTGCCCGCCGCCTTGCTGGGCGGGTTCGGCATCGCTTTGGTCATCCTGCTTTGGTCGGAGCTGTACAGCTGTCTGAATCCGTTTCGCGTGGCGTTGTACTACTCGGCTTCCATGATGGCGGCGGCGTTGCTCATCTATGTATGTCGGGGGATGTCCGTCTCTTGGCTTGCGGTGGTTGTGCCGGCGTTTCCCGTGGTGTCTCTTGCGTGGGCGGCAGCTAGCTTCCGATCGCTTCCGGCAGACGAGCTGCCTTCGGCGTCTGCGACGTCGTTCTCGTTTCCGTGGAAAATCGTGCTGCTCATGGCTATCTATGCGTTTGCTTATGGGCTCAAGGAATCGTCGATGTACCAATCGACCTTCGGGCCTCATTCGGCTTTCGGGACGCTCGCCGTCGCAGCTATTGTGTTCGTCGGGGTCATTGCTCGCGGCGGCAAATTCGATTTCGCCATCATCTATCGGCTGACGTTGCCGCTCATGGTGGCGGCGTTTCTCATTCTTCCGAACGTCGGGGTGCTCAACCAGGCTATGTCCGATTTCTGCACGAGCGCTTCGTATACGGCGTTTTCCGTGCTCGTCATGCTCATCATGGCAAACTTGAGTTATCGCTACGGCGTGTCGGCTGTTTGGCTGTTCGGCATCGAGCGGGGCGTACGTGCGCTGTTTTCGCTGCTTGGCCGTCAAACTGAAATGCTGCTCGGGTCTCCGACGTTTGGTCTTGCGGGATCGGATGCGGTGTTGAGCGGTCTGGTGATCGTCATGGTGGTTGCCGCTACCATGATCTTGTTTTCGGAGAAAGAGCTTTCCAGCCGTTGGGGCATGACGTTTCTTGCCGAGTACAACGCGCAGGCCGATACGGCGCTCGTCAAAAAGCAAGAGCTCGCAAATCGCTGCCAGGCGCTTGCGCGCGAGCGGGGTCTGTCTCCTCGCGAAGAAGAGGTGTTGCTGCTGCTTGCCCAGCATAAAACGGTGGGGTCGATCGAACGCGAGCTGTTCATCGCGAATGGTACAGCCAAAACTCACATACGGCATATTTACCGCAAACTCGACGTTCACTCGCGAGACGAACTCATAAACTCGCTTGGTCTTTACGAATAGAAAACAAACATACGTTCGTTTTCTATGGTATACTGTCAAAGAAAGAAAAGAGCCAGTGCAAGCGCTGTTTCCCATCGGGCCTTCGCGATGGGCAGCCCATAGATGGCGTCGGTGTTCCGCGTCGCCCGTACCACGCTTGCAAGATCCTCTCAAATCTTGGGACGCTTGCGAAGGGGTGCTTGCCATGCTGGATATTCGTCGAGGAATGTGCTGCGTCGAATCCGAAGCTCTTGTGCTTGTTGAAGTTATGCCCTTATGCTGCATTGACCCGCTTGAAGCTGCGGCTCTTGCAATGCAGATAGAGGCGGCCGCAGATTCTGACTTATCGTCCTTCGGTCTGCCCGTGCGCTGCGCTGCCGTTATGCCCTGCGCGACGGCGCTCGCATTCGCCGAGGAGGTTGGCGATGTCGTGTTTTGATCTGCACGCGGCCGAGGGCTCGTATTGGGAGCAGAGAAGAGAGCCTGTCGAGAAGCTGCCTACCCTTCAGGATTTGCTGGCATGCTGCAATGTCGATGCGTTCGTTCGGGTTGTCTTGGACGAACATGCTGCGCGGCTTTGCGCGCCCTGCGGCGACGATTCGCCCAAGCGGCGTCGCAAGAAGGAGCGTCGGCTAGCCCGTACGCTTGATTCGATGAAACGTATGCCCATCAAGCGAAAGGGCGGGCGCGATCGAGTCCTTTTGCCGCGCGAGTTCTTTATTCCCCATGAGCAGACGGGCTTGATCGAGCGGCGCGTGGGCGTTTGGCTCATGCGCCGTGCGGACGTTCCTCTTGCCCGGGCTGCGCTCAGGGCGCATCCCGCAGAGTCCGTTGAGCAGAGCGTCAGTCTACCGGAGCATTCTCTCGCGCTTGCTCCTTGGGAGGACGCGTTATCGAGTCGCGTGTGGCTCGGGGGTTCTTGGAGCCTGTACGAACGCTACCTCGTGCTCTCGTCTGCATTCTGGGAAATGACGTATTTCGGGTTCGATCGCGACTGCGTCGCGGCTGCTCAGGCGCGTGCGAAAACGAAAACGCCCCCAGAGGATTCCGTATTCGACGGGCGTCTTTCCGCCACGGTGTCTGATTTGCGTTTGCGTAGGGCGACGGAATTCGGGCTGATCGTTCCCGATCGTTTTGACGAAGCGCGCCGTGCGTGTTTCGCGGCGCGCGTGGCTCGCCTCAATCGCGCTGCCGATCTTGATCTTTGCTGTCGGATCGTGGATTTGGAGGAAGGCAGGGGCTCTTGATAGGGCTCGCTGGACACGTGTCAAGCGTCATCGTATGATGGCGATCAGTTGGAAGACGATGCGGATGAACAGGGAAGGGAGGGCTGCCATGATCACCGTAGGGGACGTGCTTGCCCTTCCTGTGTTCGAGAGCGTGCGCCTAGCCGCTCCTTGCGAAGGCTTTGCCGGTCGTCCCGTTGTGAATGCGGGCATTCTGGACGAAGAACCTCCTGCGAACGGGTACAGAGAGTTCTTCCCGAACGAGTTCATCCTTTCGTCGCTCGGGTTCGCGCGGCGCGATCCTGCCTTGGCGGAGCGCGCTATCGTCTCCGTCATGGAATGCGGCGTAGCCGCCCTTGCCATCAAGCCCGCTGCTCAAAACGCCATCGGTCCGCGCGTTATCGAGCTGAGCGAACGGCGGGGCATTCCTATCCTGTTCTACGAAGGCCGATACTACGAGCAGATATTGTCGTCGGTTCTCTCCCTTATTCGAACCGATCAAGAGCAGTCCAGCAAAAGCCGCCTTATCGATGGCCTTGTGGCCGATCGGGTGGCGGCTGACGTCCGCGCCTCAATGTACGACATAGCGCGCGCAACGGGGGCGACGCTGCAGTGCTTTGCGGTGCAGCCGGTGGGCGGCGACGACTGCTCTTTGTATGCGGAGCTCAGCGCATTGTCTTCGGTGCTCGCATCGTTCAGGAAAGACTGGGGGAGCGTTGAAACGGCGTATGCGTGTCGCTATCACGATTGCTTGCTGGCGTTCGTGTCGTATTCCAGGCCTCCCATTGACGGACGCTCTCATTCCGAACCCGATCTGATCGGTCGCATCGAGGCGATGTCCTCCGTGCGTTGCGGGGTGAGCGAAGAGGTCCCTTTGGGCGAGGGCGATCTGGCCGTTCGCCAGGCGCGGTTCGCCCTTGAGCGCGCACGGGAGTCGGAATCGGCGGTCGTTCGATGGGCCGATCTCGGCGTCGATGCTTTTCATGCGGCTGCGCGGGCCGATAGGTTGTTCGCTCGCACAAGCGCGTTGTACATGCGCGAGTTGGAGCTGCACGACCAGTGCAATGATACCGATCTTCTGGCAACGGCGCGTGCGTTTGCGGAGGCATTCGGCGATGTCCGGAGCGCGGCAGAGGCTCTTTACCAGCACCCCAACACCGTACGGTATCGTTTGCGCAAGATCAAAGCGGTGCTCGGAATGCCCGATTCATCCGATCGAGAGCTGGCTCGCTTTCTGTCGCTCGTGTTCGTGTAGGCTGGCTTATGTACAGGCTTTTGTGCAATTGCACAAAAGCCTGCATGCGGCTTTGGCTGCTCGTACAACGGTCTAGCGCGCCCTGTCGTCTATGCTGGACGTACCGAACAGGAAGGAGCCAGCAAGATGAACGGATTGAACGAAGCAGCCGTTTCGGCTATGGCCGGGCTTCCGCTTGAAGACCTTTCGTACTGCCTCAAGTTGGCAAAGCGCCTTGAAAGGCTTGGCGTGGACGGAGAGCGTGCGAGCAGCGGCTTGTGCGATCTGATCGAGCGGGACGCAATTCCATCTGAATAGAACATTTCGCCAGACGGTCAAAGGTTTCCCGACCAGATGCATCGAGGGCTGCGTTGAGAGCGACGTGGCCCTCGATGTATTGCTGGTTCGGATTGCTCGCTTGGGCGGCATGCAACATGCCCGCGCTTCGTCAGTTCCTTTTCGTGCGGTTCGCACGATGCCTTGCGCGCTTCTCTCCGCGCGTTGCCGCCAGCGCGCCGCCAAGGAAATCGACGCTAAAACAAGAAGACGCCCGCGGGCGCCTTCTTTGAAAAGATATGGAGCATCGACCGTTAGTCGGCAGCCTCAACCAGCGTGATCTCGAAGTTGAGGTCCTTGCCCGCTAGTTCGTGGTTCATGTCAAACGTTGCCACGCCATCTTCGATAGACTTGACGAACACGGGGAAGGGCTGGCCGCCAGGGCCCATCATGTACACGGTCTGTCCCACGGGAAGCTCGTTGCCATTCGGGATCTGATCGATGGGAACCTGCTGGATCATGCTGTCGTCGCGCTCGCCGTACGCCTCGGCTGCGGGGATATGGACCGTTTTCGTCTCTCCCTGAGCCATGTCCTTCACGGCCGTGTCGAAGCCGGGGATCATCTGGCCGGCCATGCACGTGAACTCGATGGGCTCGCCTCGATCCACGGAAGAATCGAACTTGGAGCCGTCGTCAAGCGTTCCCGTGTAGTGGACCTTGACCTTCTTGCCTTCGTTGCTCATAAGAGCTCCTTTTCATCTAGAAATCAATATCCTCAGTCTACCTGAGTGTTTTCGTCATTCTCGTCGGCGGGACAAACTTGCTCCAAGTTGCCACAAGTTTGCAAGCGTCCTCTTGGAGGCATGTCGTGCGCCTCAAGCAGGGTTATCTCGAAATTCAGCGCTTTGCACACGGCATCGTGGTTGAAGTCGAATACGGCGTGTGTATTCGACAACTCGATCAAACGAGCCGGGCACACGCGTCCGTCGACGCCTTCCAGGCTAACGATCTCTCCCACGACCAAACGGGCGTCTGAAGGAATCCGATCGAGCGGCATCTCCATGACCCGATCGTCTCGGCGATCTTCGTAGGCGACGTCCGCCCCTGCGCGGGCAAGCCGCGTTTCGCCAACGGCCATGTCGCGCACCGTTTCGATGAACTCCGGCGGCATCCACCCGTCAAGGCAAGGGAATTCGATGGGCTGCTCGGTTTGGTCGATGAACGTGAACCCATCGTCGAAGAACCCGCGGTACGCCACCTTCACCAGGCGCCCTTCGTTGCTCATCGGGATCTTTCCGCAAGCGTTGCCAGCGTCGTGCGCTGCTCGACCAGGCGGGCAAGCGGTTCCAGGTGGGGGCGGTCTTCGGCTTCCAGTCCGCGCTTGGCCAGCTCGATCACGCGATCGCACAGCTTTGCGACGGGCTTTCCGTACACGGTCGCCTCGTATCCGTGCGCCATGAGCGCGTTTTTCGCATCCTCGTAGTCCCTCGCGTTCACCTGTGCGAACAGCTCGTCGAGCGCATCAAGGCTTTCGGGGGAGTAGAACAGCCCCTTGATAAGGCTCGCATACGCGATGACGTAGGGGATGGGCATGGCGTCCGCGGGCCTGATCTCAATGTAGGTTTTCAGGCGCACGTCGTTGAAGAACATGGACACGGCGTGCTCCACTTCGGCGCTCGTCATGACGCGGTCGGCGTAGATGTCGCCGAACGTGCGCTCCGAATAGCACCACTGCTTCTTTTTGCAGGGAACCAGGATGGCTGGAGCGTCAAGGATGTAGGCGGCGTAGCTTCGAAGGTCGAACCCGGGGTCCAGCACGCCCGGCACCAGTCCGCATCGATCGTTGTCCATGTGCTGCCAGATCTTGGTGCGCACCAGCTGGTGCGTGCGGGGCTTCCCTTCGAACACGGGCGTGTTGTCGGTGATAAGCGACAGGATCGGGACCAGCGCATACGCTAGACGCAGCTTGCGGAGGCAGTCTGCCGTGCTGGTGTAGTCGATGGACACTTGCGTAGAGGCGCTGCCCCGCATCATGCAGGGACCGCACGTGTCCTTCTCGCTCAAGTACAGGTTCATGAACTGGTAGCGCCGTTTCGGAATGAGCTCCAAGCTGCGCGCCGTTGCAGTTGGGTGGTACCCCTCGGTGAGCATGCGCTCGCCCACGGGCGTTAGGATTTTTTCGACCAAGCGCTCGAACTTGTCGAACGTTTCGCGAGCTTTGTCCAGGTCGGAGAAGGGGCCCGCAGAAAGCTCCACCTGGGCGGCGGGCTCGATGGTGACAGCTTCGCCCGGGCGGGCCACGCCCAGCAGATCGCCTTCGGGGTCGGTGGTTGCTTCGGGGTACTGAGCGCGAAGCTGCTCGAGCAGCCAGGCAACTCCGTGTTGACCGCTATAGGAAACGGGGCTCATATCGTCGTGCACGATGGTGTGCTCCAGCTCGATTCCCAGCTGGCCGCGGCTTCCCTCGGGCTTGATGCCGCTCTCGAAAAAAGCCGTCAGCGCTTCAATGTTTTGTTCGCGCGCGGGCTGGTGCTGCATCGTGCAAGCGGAAGCCGCGCTGTCGCGTGTGGCTGTTTTATTCATGTAGCAGACTCCTGAACATCGTATGACCGATGAAATCGTACGGCATTTTCTATACAATACTCTTTTGGTCGCCGAGCTTGTCGGCAAAATGATATCCATTCGCTTTTCCGTTCGGGGACGAGGCTGGGTTTGGACGTTCGTATCACAAAAAGAACAGCGCTACTGCTACTGCTCGACATAGTTACAACATACGCCGCGTATTGGCTGGCATCTCTTCTCACCGATGTGGAAGGCGAGGTCTTCGTTAACAACGAGATCTACTTTATGCTGGGCATCTTGGCCATCATAAACGTTGTTGTGCTGGGAATGTTCCGCCTCTACAGCAACTTATGGGAGTATGCCAGCGTTGACGAGGCCATCCAGATCGTCTTGGCCGTGGTGCTTTCCACGTTGGGCGGTGCCGTGTTTCTTTGGGTCATCGACGTGCGCCTTCCCATACGCGTGTTCTTCGTGGCCTGTTTTCTGCTCATATTCTTCATGGGGGGCATTCGCTTCCTCTTCCGCGTCATGCGGCAGAAAGGCCGCGCGCTCGCCTCGGCGCAGCGCACGTGCGATCGCCCCCGGACGCTCGTGGTGGGCGCAGGCGAAACCGGCTCTCTGGCCATCGGCCGCATGGCCTCGATGGATCCGCTCATGCCCGGCATTCCGCTGGTGGCCACCGACGACGACCGCTCCAAGCGAGGCAGCCGCATCCATGGCGTGAAGGTGGAGGGCACTACCGACGACATCGTTGCGCTGGTTGACAAGTACGACATCCGGCAGATCGTCGTGGCCATTCCGTCGTCGACGCCCGAGGAGCGCAAGCGCATTTACGGCGAATGCACGAAAACCGATTGCAAGCTGCGCACGCTGCCGAACGTGCGCGAGCTTTCGCTTGACGAGATCGGCGACGTCACCTTGCGCGACGTCGATGTGGCCGACCTGCTCGGCCGCGAGGAGATCGTGCTCAACACGCGAGCCGTGTCGGGCTACATCGCGGGCGAGACCGTGCTTGTCACGGGCGGTGGCGGCTCCATCGGCAGCGAGTTGTGCCGTCAGCTGTGCAAGGTGGCTCCTGCGCGCATCGTCATCTTCGACATTTACGAAAACGATGCGTACATGCTGCGCAACGAGCTGCTGTCCGAGTACGACGACATCGAAGTGGTTATCGAAATCGGAAGCGTATGCGAAGAAACGCGCATCGACGAGGTGTTCTCGAAGTACCGCCCTGCCGCGGTGTTTCATGCGGCCGCCCACAAGCACGTTCCCTTGATGGAGTCGTGCCCGCGCGAGGCCCTGCGCAACAACGTGTTCGGAACGCTCAACACCGTGCGCGCAGCCGATGCTTACGGCGCCGCCCGCTTCATCTTCATCTCCACCGACAAGGCGGTGAACCCCACCAGCGTCATGGGAGCCACCAAGCGCATGGGCGAAATGGTGGTCCAGTATTACGCACGCACGTCGAAGACCATCTTCTCGGCAGTTCGTTTCGGTAACGTCCTTGGCAGCAACGGCAGCGTCATCCCGGTGTTCCAGCGCCAGATAGCCGCGGGCGGGCCGGTTACGGTCACGCATCCTGAAATCGAGCGGTTCTTCATGACCATTCCGGAAGCCTCGCGTCTGGTCATCCAGGCTGGCGGCATGGCCCATGGCGGCGAGATCTTCATTCTTGATATGGGGGAGCCGGTCAAGATCGTCGACTTGGCGAAGGGCCTTATTCAGCTGCAGGGGCTCACGCCCGACGTGGACGTCAAAATCGTGTTCACGGGCCTGCGCGAAGGCGAGAAGATGTACGAAGAGCTGTTGATGGACGAAGAGAGCACGCTTCCCACCGACAACCAATCCATCATGATCTCTACCGGTCAGGACATCAGCTACAACGAGGTGGCGGCGAAGCTCGATGAGCTGAAGGTTGCTTTGGGTAAAAGCGACGAAGAAGCGGTGGCCATTCTGGAAAGCGCCGTGCCCACGTACCGCCACACGCCGAATAAGTAGCAGGGCAGCTGGAGTGTTTTCGAGCAGCTGCTCTGCTGCTCGTGTATCCTTTTCATTTCCATGCTTGTCAAACGGCCAGATCTTTTTTAGGATGGTCTCCGGTATTGAATCGCTTCTGTTTTGTGCAACCGCACAAAACAAGCGAGCCGAAACGTCGAGCCTGCGGTGCGGGCATACGGAAGACGGAGGGGATCGACATGGCGATCGCAACGGGAATCGTTGGAGCGGCCGGATTCGCAGGCATTGAGCTGACGAGGCTCATTTTACGTCACCCCGAGTTCGAACTGCGCGTGGTCACGTCCAACGAATTGGCCGGCTCGTCCGTCGCTTCCGAGTATCCCGGGTTCACCGGAGCTACCGATCTTGCGTTCTCCACGCACGATGATCCTGCGCTCGACGCATGCGACCTCGTGTTTCTTGCCGTGCCGCACACTGCGGCCATGGCCATGGCGCCGCGCCTTGTTGAGCGCGGGGCAACGGTGGTCGATCTTTCGGCTGATTTCCGTTTGAAGGATCCTGCGGTTTACGAGCAGTGGTATGCAACGCCCCATACGCAGACCGACTTGCTTGCGCGGGCTGCTTTCGGCCTGCCTGAGCTGTTCCCCGACGATCTTGCCCGTGCGGCTGTCGACCGGGCGGAAGGCAAGGGCGTGCTGGTCGCGTGCGCGGGCTGCTATCCTACGGCCACGTCGCTTGCGGCTGCGCCTGCGGTGCGCGCAGGGCTTGCCGCCGATGGCGCGCCGGTGGTGGTTGATGCTATTTCGGGCGTGACCGGCGCTGGCAAGAAGGCTTCCGCCCGTACGCACTTCTGCTTTGCGGACGAGAACCTGGAGGCGTACGGCGTCGCCACGCATCGTCACACGCCCGAGATCGAGCAGATCCTTGGCATGGACGGGCGGCTCGTGTTCACGCCGCACCTTGCGCCACTCAACCGGGGACTGCTTTCGACCGTCAACATTCCGCTTGCTGCCGATGTCGCCGACGATGCAGCCGCCGTCCTCGATCGTTACCGCGTGTTTTACCGCGATGCCCCGTTCGTGCAGGTGCTTGACGCCGGCTTGATGCCCAAGACATCGTCGGTCGCGGGCACGAACTATGCCCATATCGGGCTTGCCGTCAATGAGCGCGCGCGTATGCTCATTGCGGTATGCGCTATCGACAACCTGGCGAAAGGCGCGGCTGGGCAGGCCGTGCAGTGCGCGAACGCGGTATGGGGAATACCCCAGACCTGCGGTCTTGAACCGATTGCCGTTCCGGTGTGATTCCCGTCGACCCTCACGAGAAAGAGGCTGTTATGACGCACCAGACCAATTCGCCGACATCGGCCACGGGCGATTCCGTGGCGCCTTTGCGCCCGGTTTCCGCGCCATTCGGCGCGACGGTGCCTCCGCCGGTCGAGGGCGGCGGCGTGACGTCCGCGCGCGGATTTCGAGCAGCCGGCGTGCATGCGGGCTTCCGCAAGGAGGTCGGTCGCTTGGATCTTGCGCTGGTCGCTGCCGACCAGCCGTGCGCCTGCGCCGCCGCATTCACGAAAAACGTGTTCTGCTCGGCTCCGGTCACGGTATCGCGCCGACACCTCGACGGCGTGGGCTACGGCACGGCGCGCGCGGTGGTGGTGAACTCGGGAAATGCGAACGCGGCAACGGGCGCTATTGGTCTTGAAGCTGCGGAAGAGACGGCTCGCCTTGCCGGCGACGCCGTGGGCTGCCCTGCTGACGAGGTGCTGGTGGCCTCCACTGGCGTTATCGGCGTGCACCTGCCCCTGGCTCCGTTCGGGACCGGCTTGCCCCAAGCAGTCGGCCAGCTTTCAGCGGAAGGCGGCGCCCAGGCGGCTCGCGCCATCATGACGACCGACACGCGGCCTAAGGAAGCCGCCGTCACGTTTTCGGGCGACGGCGTTGGCTACGACGGCTGCACGTTCACGGTGGGCGGCATGGCGAAGGGCTCCGGCATGATCATGCCGAACATGGCCACGATGATCGCCGTCATCACGACGGACGCGCCCATCGCGTCCAATGCGCTCCATGACGCGCTCGTTCGCGCGGTCGACGTCAGCTTCAACAAGGTGACGGTCGATTCCGACACGTCGACGAACGATTCGTGCTTCCTGTTCGCAAGCGGCGAGGCTGCACCGCAGGGCGCGCCGTCGTTCGATCCGTCCGGCTTGGCGTTCGCGCGCTTCGAGCAGGCGCTTCATGCGGTTTGCCAAAACCTTGCTCGCGCGATGGCTGCAGACGGCGAAGGGGCAACGCGTCTGGTCACGGTTAACGTGTCCGGTGCTGCGACCGACCAAGATGCTGACGCGGCGGCCCGCGCCGTGGCCAATTCGCCGCTGGTCAAGACGGCCGTGTTCGGTCACGACGCCAACTGGGGCCGCATTGCGGCGGCCATCGGGAAAAGCGGCGCCGCGTTTCGCCAGGAAGACGCTGCAATCGACATCATGGGCATGCCTGTGTGCCGGGGCGGCTTGACCGTCGCGTTCGATGAGGACGAGGCTTTGCGCCGGTTCGAGGAGGCCGAGATCGTCATCGACGTAGACCTCGGCGCAGGAAATTCGGAAACTACGGTTTGGACGTGCGACTTCACGCACGACTACATTACGATCAACGGAGATTACCGCTCATGAAATACGCGAAGGATACACGCCCCAAGGGCGCATCAACCAAGGCTGCCGAAGTCCTCGTCGAGGCGCTGCCGTGGATTAAGAACATTACAGGTAAAACCGTTGTCATCAAGTACGGCGGCTCCGCTATGGTCGACGGGCGGCTGCGCGCCGACGTCATGAACGATATCGTGCTGCTGAAGATCGTCGGCGTGAATCCCGTTATCGTGCACGGCGGCGGCAAGGCTATCACCGAAGCCATGGACCTCATGCAGTTTCCCGTGGAGTTTCGGGAAGGCCAGCGCGTCACCACGCCCGAGGCCATGGACCTGGTGCGCACGGTGCTCATGGGCAAGGTGAACCAGGAGCTTGTCGAGGCGTTGAACGAGCATGGCAACTTCGCCGTAGGCGTGAGCGGCGCCGATGCGGGCGTCATCGTAGCCGAGCAGGCTTCACCGGAACTGGGCCGCGTGGGCCGCATCACGCGCATCAACCGTCCTCTTCTGGACGACCTCGTAAGCGCTGATTACATTCCCGTGGTGGCCTCGGTGGCCCTTGGCGAGGACGGCGGCTTCTACAACGTGAACGCCGACATGGTCGCCGGTCATATAGCTGCGGCCATCGGCGCGCACAAGGTGGTGTTCCTCACCGACGTGGACGGCCTGTACGAGAACTTCGAGAATAAAGATTCGCTCATCTCGAACCTGACGCTGTTCGAGGCGCAGTACATGGTTGAGAACAATATCGTGTCCACGGGCATGATACCCAAGCTCAAGTCCTGCATTCACGCGCTGGATGCCGGCGTGTTCCGCGCGCACATCCTGAACGGGACAACTCCGCATTCTTTGCTGCTGGAGCTTTTGACCAGCACCGGCGTGGGAACCACCATGCATTCCACCGAGGAGGCATGCGCGTTCGATTCGCATCCGCTGGGTAACTTCGCTTCCAAGCTTTTGGAGAATCGCCAGGCAGCCAACGCGGTATCGTCGAACGGTTAGGAGCGCAATCATGGGCTTTCAAGAAGAACAGCAGCTGGAATCCGATTTCGTCATGGGAACGTATGCGCGCAAGCCTGTAGAGCTTGTACGCGGTTCGGGCATGCGGGTTGAAGACGCGCAGGGACGTTCGTACCTCGATTTCGTCTCCGGCGTAGGCGCGGTCAGCCTGGGGCATTGCCATCCGGCTCTCGTGTCGGCGCTCGAAGAGCAGGCCCGGTCGTTGATTCACGTGAGCAACTACTACTACATCGAGCATCGCGGGGAAGCGGCGCGCATGGTGTCCGACCTTCTGAACGCTTGCGTCCCCGAAGAGCTCCGCGCGCCGTGGAAGAGCTTCTTCTCCAATTCGGGCGCCGAGGCGAACGAGTGCGCGTTCAAGCTGGCCCGCCTGCATGCGAAGAAGCGCGCCCGCGCTGCCGTTTTGGCTTCCGGTGCCGACGAAGCGGCGGCGCATGCCGCCGCCGAGGCCGCACCGCGCATCATCGTCACGCTCGATCGCAGTTTCCACGGGCGAACGCTTGCCACGTTGGCGGCAACGGCCCAGCCTGCGAAGCAGGAGGCGTTTCAGCCTTTGCCCGACGGGTTCGTGCGAACCCCTCTCAACGACGTCGAAGCGCTGGAAGCCTTGTTCGCAAGCCAGGGCGATGCGATTTGCGCGGTCATGGTGGAGTGCGTTCAGGGGGAAAGCGGCGTGCATCCGTGCACGACGGAATTCCTGCAAGCTGTTCGTCGCCTTACCGAAGAGCGCGGCGCCCTGTTCATGTGCGATGAGATCCAGTGCGGCATCTACCGTTGCGGAACGCACCCGTTCGGCTTCCAGCACTTCGGCGTGGTTCCCGATATCGTGACCATTGCGAAGGGCGTCGCGTCGGGCGTTCCCATGGGCATGTGCGCTGCCCGTGCGGAAGTGGCGGCCTCTTTCGGGGCAGGGGATCACGGATCCACGTTCGGCGGCAGCTGTTTGGCGGTTGCCGCTGCCGAGGCCACGCTCAGTACGCTGGCAAGCGAAGGCGCAGCTCAAAACGTCGAGCGGGTGGGCGCGTACCTGCGCGCGATGCTCGAAGGGCTTCCGCACGTGGTCGAGGTGCGCGGCCTGGGGCTGATGGTTGCCGCAGACCTTGAAGAGCACGTGAACGCGTCCGACGTCGTTTCCGCGGGGCTTGACAAGGGGTTGCTGCTCAACTGCACCGGCCCGCATACGCTTCGCTTCCTGCCTCCGCTCGTATGCACGGAAGCCGATGTCGATACGCTGGGGGAGCGCTTGCGCGACATCTTGAGTTCGTACTAGAAAAGACACGTCTTGGGACGAGTCGGTCCTGGGGCGCCTCGGTGCGGGCTGCACGCACGTGCGTGGTATTCGCGTGCAGCTCGCTTACCGGAAAAGTTTCGAGACTTTTGAAATTCTGGGCTAGAAAAGCCGAATTATGAGGTACTATTTAATGCATATTTTCGCTGAGTGTTTCGCAATTTTGCATACCTCATGCGAGAATGAATGAGCGGAATTGTATGTGATCGTTCTCGAGGAACAGAGGGTATCGCAGGCATGAGGAAGCGGCAACAACGGCATGACATTATTCGCGACATCATTCGCGAGCACAATGTCAAGACGCAGCGAGATCTCGCAAATCAGCTGCAGGCCGCTGGCTATGAGTGCACTCAGGCTACGATATCCCGCGACATCATGGACATGGGTCTGGTGAAGTCGCGCGAGGGCTATTACGTTCTCCCTGAGGAGATGCGACTCCAGCGTATGGTTTCCGAATTGGTCGAAGAGGTACACGTGGCAGGCAACATGGTCGTAGTCAAGACGTTTTCCGGCGGAGCTGCCGGCGTCTCTGCTGCGCTCGATAAGGCCAGCCTGCGCGGTGCTCTGGGAACAGTGGCAGGCGACAACACGATCATGATCGCAGCGGAAAGCCCCGAGGCTGCCGTTGAAGTTGAGCGCGCCATCGACCGACTGCGACGACGTTAGTCGTCTACTTTCTTTTGCGGGAGACGCTTTTCCTCCCCACCTTCACCCCAAGCTTAGTATAAGCACCCGCATCCAAGTCGCCCGGCTTGGCTGTGCCGCAGCGAAAAGCCGCGGTGCATGTACGGATCACGTGCGCTCGATTTTCCTCGACGCCTTCCTTGGCATACCTCCTTTCGGTTGAAGGGGGTGGCTTTCTGTACCTGCATTGCGAAACGGGCATGAAATCAGGTACAAGCCATCAAAGGAAGGAACACATAATCATGGCTGATCAGAAGGATAAAGTTGTACTTGCTTATTCGGGCGGGCTGGATACGTCGTGCTGCATCAAGTGGCTTCAAGTGGAAAAGAACCTCGACGTCATCGCAGTGGTGGGCGACGTGGGGCAAGAGCACGAAGGCCTCGAAAAGATCAAGCAGAAAGCGCTCAAATCGGGCGCGCTCGAATGTATCGTGGTGGACATGCGGCAGACGTTCGTTCAGGAGTACCTGAGCAAGGCGTTAGCCGCCAACGCGATGTATGAGAACAAGTACCCGCTGGTCTCCGCTTTGTCGCGGCCTCTGATATCCAAGCATCTCGTGGACGCAGCCCATGCGTTCGGCGCGAAGTACATTGCGCACGGCTGCACGGGCAAGGGCAATGATCAAGTGCGCTTCGAGGCCAGCATCACGATGCTCGATCCCGACCTCGAGATTCTGTCCCCGGTGCGCGAATGGGATCTGAAGACCCGCCCCGAGGAAATGGAATGGGCCCAGCAGCATGGCATCGAGGTGCCCACCACCAAAAAATCCCCGTACTCCATCGACGACAACCTGTGGGGCCGGGCAATTGAGTGCGGCGTGCTCGAAGACCCGTGGGCGGAACCCCCGGCGGACATCTATGCCATGACCGCTGACCCCGTCGAGGCCCCTGACGAGCCGCAGTACGTCGAGATCGAGTTCATGCGCGGTTTGCCGTACATGCTCGACGGCAACCAGAAAAGCTTCCTCGGCATCATATACGCGTTGAACGAGATTGCGGGAAAGCACGGCTACGGTCGCATCGACATGATCGAGAACCGGCTGGTCGGCGTGAAGAGCCGGGAGTGCTATGAGGTGCCAGGTGCCCTGTCGCTCATTCAGGCGCACAAAGCGCTCGAAGACCTGGTGCTCGAGCGCGAAGTGCTGCACTTCAAGCTGGGCATGGAGCAGGCGTGGGCGAAGTGCGTGTACAACGGCCAGTGGTTCTCGCCCCTCAAGGAAGCCATCGACGCGTTCCTGCTCAACACGCAGCGTTGCCTGTGCGGTACCGTTCGGCTCAAGTTCTACAAGGGATCCTGCACGGTGGTCGGCCGGAGAAGCTCGTATTCGCTTTACGATTACGCGCTGGCAACCTACGACGCCGATGATGTGTTCGATCACGAGGCCGCCAAGGGCTTCATCCAGCTCAACACGCTGTCTGCGAAGACCTGGGCCTCGAATCGCCGGAAGGAAGGCGCTCCGGCCGAGCTGTTCGACGCCGAAAAGCAGGAGGGCCCTTTGACCAAGGGCAAGTACGAAGACGTGACCCCCATTTGGAAGCAGGTGGTCGCCGCCGAAGCCGAGCTGGCGTAGGCGCGCAGGTGTTCGGGCGGGGCGTTGCGGACGCCCGCCCGACGCGCGGAACTGAAACGATACGATAAAAGGGACGGTACCATGGCACTTTGGTCGGGTAGATTCACCCAGGACGTGAGCGAGTTCACGCAGCGGTTCGGAGCATCGCTGCCGGTTGACAAGGCGCTGTACGCGCAGGACATAGCAGGATCGCAGGCCCATGCGCGCATGCTCGCGAAAACGGGCGTCATCTCCAATGATGACGCGGCCGCGATCGTCGACGGCCTTGATCGCATCAAGGCGCGCATCGATGCGGGGACGTTCGAGTTCAATATCAACGACGAGGACATTCACATGTCCGTAGAGCGTGCGCTTATCGCCGACATAGGGGACGCGGGCGCCCGCCTGCATACCGGGCGCAGCCGCAATGACCAGGTGGCAACCGACACGCGCCTGTTCGCGAAGCAGCGGTGCACGCAGCTTATGGAGGCGAACGTCATGCTGCGCAAGGCGCTCATCGCGCAGGCGGAGGAACACTTCGACGTCATTCTTCCCGGCTACACGCACCTGCAGCATGCGCAGCCCGTGCTGTTCTCCCATCACATGCTGGCATACGTATGGATGCTCACGCGAGACTTCGAGCGCTTGGCGGCCGCTCGTCGCGCAGCGGATGCCAGCCCGCTGGGGTCCGCTGCTCTCGCGGGAACCACCTACCCGCTTGATCGGCAAATGACGGCAGATGACCTGGGATTTTCGAACGTGATCCCCAATTCTCTCGATGCGGTGTCCGATCGCGACTTTCTTCTGGATCTTTCGTACGCGTGCAGCGTTTCGTGCATGCACCTGTCGCGCTTGTGCGAAGAGATCGTGCTGTGGTCCACCTCCGAGTTCGATTTCATCGAGCTTTCGGATGCGTTTTCTACGGGCTCGTCCATCATGCCGCAGAAGAAGAACCCTGATTTCGCGGAGCTCATTCGCGGGAAAACGGGTCGCGTGGTGGGGGACCTGGTCGCGCTGCTCGTCACCATGAAGGCTTTGCCGCTGGCGTACAACAAGGACCTCCAGGAAGACAAGGAAGGTGCCATCGACGCGGCAAAAACCCTCGAGGACTGCCTGGTGTGCGCAGCCGGCATGATCGAGACCATGGAGGTGAAGCCGGCCTCGATGCTCTCTCAAGCGAAGAAGGGCTATCTGGCGGCTACGGACGTGGCTGATTATCTGGCTAAGAAAGGCTTGCCGTTCAGAAACGCCCACGCGGTGGTTGGCCACTTGGTTTTGACGTGCGAACAGCGCGGATGCGACCTGAGCGATCTGTCGATCGAAGACTTCAAAGCAGCAAGCGACCTGTTCGAAGACGATATCGTGAACGAGCTTGACCTGGCAAGCATCGTTTCCGCGCGCATCACCGAAGGCGGAACCGGAGGCAGCGCCGTGCGGGTGCAGCTGGAGCAAGCGAAGAGCGCGCTCGCTGCCGACGAGGCGTCTCTGTAGCTGTTTCGCTCCAAGGCGCATCCTTCGCAAAACGCTGGGCAACATGACCGCCCGGTCGGTACTTTTACGTTCCGACCGGGCGTTTTGCGTTATGCCCTTTTTCCAACAAGTTTATGTTGATTCATGGGGAGCCATGTCCCGATGATACAATTGGGCGAAGTTTTCTGGGAGGTGTCACGTGGCTTCACGTTCGATAAAAAACAGGCCGAGCATTAAAAAGAAGCATCCATCCATTGGCCTTTTGGTGATATTCACCGTGCTCGTTGCCGTCGTAACCGCTGGCGGCGTAGGTATATATGCGCTCGGAACGTCGTGGATCGGCGATTTGACTACGTATGACGTATCGCAGGTCGAGGACCTGAACGTTTCTCATCCGTCCGAAATGTACGCGAGCGACGAGACCACGCAGCTGGCGAAGCTGCAGCTGGAGAACCGCGACCCGGTTTCCTCGCTCGACGCGATCAGCCCGTACGTGGTGAAGGGCACGGTTGCCACCGAGGACGAGCGCTTCTACGAGCATGGCGGCTTTGATCTTTGGGGCATCATGCGCGCGGCCGTGGTGACGTTGACCGGCTCTGGCCGCGAAGGCGCGTCCACCATCACGCAGCAGTTCGTCCGCAACACCATCCTGTCCGACGAGATGACCGAGATCTCGCTCAAGCGCAAGGTGCGCGAGATGTACCTGTCCGTCAAGCTGGAAGAGGTGTACAGCAAGGACCAGATCCTGCTCATGTACCTCAACACCATCAACTACGGCAACGCTACCTACGGCATCGAGGCTGCGGCGGAGCGCTACTTCTCGAAGAACGCGGCCGACCTGACGCTGGCGGAATCAGCCGCGCTCGTCGGCATTCCCCAGTCGCCCACGTACAACGAACCGATCAACAACCTGGATAACTGCGTGTCTCGACGCAACGTCGTGCTTGACCGCATGCTTTCGAACGGGGTCATCACCCAGGAGGAATGCGATGCGGCGAAGGCCGAGGAGCTTATTCTCAACCAAACCGTACCCACGAACGATGGCATCCTGGCCTACCAGTACTTCACCAGCTACGCCATCGACAAGCTTAAAGAGACGTACAGCGTAGCCGAGATCTTCGCCGGCGGCCTTACCATCGTCACGACGCTCGACGTGTCTGCGCAGCAGGCCGCCGAAGCCGCCATCGAGGAGAAGGAGCAGAGGCTCGGCGGCACGATCCAAGGGGCTTTGGTTGCCGTCGATCCCAACACCGGTCATGTGAAGGCGCTGGTAGGGGGTCGTGGTGACAGCGAATTGAACCTCGCAACGGGCAAGGGCACGAACCCGACGAATCCCGGTCGCCCCTGCGGTTCCACGTTCAAGACGTTTACGCTCATTGCGGCGCTCGAGGCGGGGATCAATCCGAAGACCATGGTGGACTGCACGTCTCCGGCCGTTATACCTGATGCCGGCTATCCTGCGAGCAACCCGCTGAACAACATCAACAATCAAAGCTTCGGCAACATCTCCATGCAGAAGGCGTTTGCGAAGTCATCGAACACAGGCTTTGTGCGCTTGGAGATGGCGGTCGGCATCGACAAGGTTATCAACACTGCGAAGAACATGGGCATCACCTCGCCGCTGAACCCGGTAGGTTCGCTGACGCTGGGCCAGCAAAACGTGACGGTTCTCGACTTGGCGAAGTCGTATGCTCCCATCGCGAACGGCGGTACGAAGTACGATGCGCAGCCTATCTTGCGGATTTCCGACAAGAACGGCAATATCATTGCCGACAACTCGGCTCCTGGAGGCGAGCGCGTCATGTCTCCTGAAGTGGCGAAGGCAACAACCGATGTGATGAAGACCGTGGTTACCGATCCTGAGGGCACGGGCGGTAACGCTCGGTTGGCGAACGGCCAGGAAGTAGCTGCGAAAACCGGTACGTCGAGCGATTACAAGGACATCACGTTCTGCGGCATCACCCCGCAGCTGTCGGTGGCTATCTGGTTCGGCGATCCTTCCAACGTGGAGGAAATCCCCGTGAGCGTAAGCGCAGGGGACGTATTCGCCAACTTCATGGACCAGGTGCTCGAAGGTCAGCCGGCCGAGAAGTTCCCGACGGCCAGCGATCCCAAGTACCTGCCGTCGTACTCCGATTCCAAGTATCATATTGGCGGAGCTTACGGCAGCGAGACGAAGGAAAAGGAAGAGGACGAGTCGAAGGAAGAGGAGAAGCCCTCTACCGGCACGGGCGACACCAAGCCCAAGCCTACGCCCACGCCCGATCCTACCCCCGACCCTACGCCCACGCCCGATCCGAAGCCCGATCCCGATCCGAAACCCGACCCGGAGCCTGATCCGAAACCGGATCCAAAGCCCCAGGCCGCCGCTGTTTCGATGCGCGTAGATGCGTGGATCAGGCAACCGTTCGGGTACGAGCATTTGCTGTATGCGGTGTAGCGGTTTTAAGACCGACGAAAACCGCTACGATACGATAACGACGATTCAATGCAGGAAAGCAGGTAGATAATGAAACGATCGAGATCCGCCCGAGTGCTCGTTGCTTTGTTCGCGGGCGTGCTCATGGTGTTCGCTTTGGGCGGTTGCGCGCAGCAGGATTCTGCGGCCGCTCAGCAGCAGTCCCAGAACCGTCAGTACATGACCCAGGTGAACCAGGTTATGGAGGATCTGAAAAGCAGGCTGGACAGCTTCACCGACGCGGTGTCGCGCGGCGACGTAGTGGGCATGCGCGCTCAGGCCGACAATGCGTTCAAGGCGATCGATTCGCTGGGCAAGCTTGAAGTTCCCGACGACCTGAAGGACATCCAGCAGGAATACGTCGACGGAGCGAACGGCTTGAAGGATGCGCTGAACTCGTACATCGACCTGTACACCGAAATCGACAGCGCAACGGAAGCCCAGCCTTTCGATTGGTCTACGTACGCGGACCGCGTCGCGCAGATCAAGCAGCAGTACGATGACGGCATCGGCAAGCTGCAGTCGGGCGACAACAAGGCATCGGAAAAGAACTAAGCAAAAGGAACCAAGCAAGAGACGGGGTCAACGGCCCGTTTTCGACCGCAGGTCGGAACGCAAGCCGTTGACCCCGTCTTGTATTGTCCTTGCGGCGCTTCGCCGTTCTAAGGTTTAGGTCCAAGCGACACGATGATGACTACTTGCCCGTCTCGTACGCTTTGGCTTATGACGATGCCTGCGGGCACGGTGTCGGAATACTCTTCGAGATAGCCTGCAGGGTAGCCCTCGAGGATGGATGCGGCTTCCGAAAGCGTGCGTCCTACGGTGCTGGGGGCCGAGCGCAGATCGCGCCGATCGTCCTTGTCGTCCTCGTCCTTGTTCAACTGCGACTCAAGCTTGTTCTTCTGGGCGGTGTTGTACGGGTTGTTGTACGCAGGATCTTGCATCGAGACGAAGTGCTCGATAGCCTGCCCCTCGGTCGCGCGGTCCATGAAGTCTTTCCAAAGCGCGTTGCAGGTGATGCCCCGATCGGTTGCGATGGCGCCTGCCGGATTGCCGATCCAGGTGGATACCGAGAGGGCGGGCGTGTAGCCGACCAGCCAATGGTCGGCGAAGTCGCTCGAAGTGCCGGTCTTTCCGGCAACGGGTTGGCCGCTGTAGAGCCGCGCATTGTTCGCGGTGCCCTCGCCGGTCTCGAATACGGTGCGCAGCACTTTCGTGGTTGCTGCCGTCACGCGTTCGTCCAGCACGCGTTCGCTCGTGTCGGGAGCTTCGTATATCACCTGACCGTTGCGGTCGAGGATTTTCGTCACCACCACAGGGGCGCGCTTGATCCCGCCCGACGCCAGCGTTGCGTAGGCGGTTGCCATGTCAAGGGGCGTAACGTCGGCGGCGCCCAGCGTTGTGGAATACACGGTGGTCATCGGCGATGCGACCCCCAAGCGGGCAGCCATCTCGGTGGTGGACGATTGCCCGATGGCTTCCGAAAGGCGCAGGTAGCCGGTGTTCGAGGAGATGGCGGTGGCGCTCTGGATGCTGCGAATCCCGTAGTTGTAGCCGTCGAAGTTCTCGAACTCGTGGCTCTGCCCGTCAATGACATGCGTCATGGGGGACGTGCAGTCCACGAGCGTTTGCGGGGATACGCCCTGCTCGATGGCGGCGGCTAGCGTGAACGCCTTGAACGTCGATCCCGCCTGGCGTCCCGATCCGCCCGTTCCGGTTGCAAGGTTCACCTTGCTCGTATCGTAATCGCTGCCGCCCACCATAGCCTTTACCTGGCCTGTTTGCGCTTCGATAGCAACAAGCGATGCCTCTAGGTCGGCATCCATCCGCTCGCGCTGCGCACTGCAGGCGGCTTCTGCTTTGTCTTGCAAGCTCGGGTTGATGGAGGTGTAGACGGTCAAACCGCCCTTGAACAGGTCCGCGTACGAGCACCCGTACGGATTGTTCTCGGATAGCAGAAGGTCTCGCACATAGCTGGTGAAGTAATGGTAGGCGTAGATGCCGTCGGCGGGAGCGTCCGGAGCAAGGCTGAGTCCCAGCTCTGCGCTTGTTGCCGCCTCGTACTCGTCCCGCGTGATGTCTCCTGCAGAAAGCATGCGGTCGAGCACGACGTTTCGCCGCTCCAGGCATGCCTCGGGGTGCTCCTTGGGATTGAGGTACGTGGGGGATTGGGGTATGCCGATGAGCGTGGCAGCTTGGGTGAGCGTGAGGTCGGCGGCCGACGTTTGAAAGTAGTTCCGCGCTGCCGCTTCGATGCCGTAGCATCCGTCTCCGTAGTTGATGGTGTTAAGGTACATGAGCAGGATTTCGTCCTTGGAGAATCGTTTCTCCAGATTGACGGCCAGTTCGGCTTCCCGAATCTTGCGTTCGAAAGAAATCTCATGAGCTTCTTGCGTCAGCACGGTGTTCCGAACAAGCTGCTGGGTGATGGTGGACGCCCCCTCCAGCTTTCCGCCGCGCAGGTTGTTGACGAGGGCGCGCGCGATGCCCGGAAAATCAACGCCGTCGTGTTCGTAGAATCGCACGTCTTCCGTGTCTACGGTGCCTTTTAAGACGTATGGGCTTATTTGGCTCAGTTCGATAGGGTCGCGCTTTTCCAGCTGGAATTCGGCGAGGACCGTCTGACCGTCGTCGGCGAACATGACGGATTCCTGCGCGTGGCTGGTGAAGTCGGTGTCTTCGATGGATGGGAGATCTTCCGTCCACTGGTTCATGACGTTGAGCATTCCTCGTACGCCCCAGAAGGCGACGAAGCACAGGGCCGCTGTGGTCAGAAGAAGCAGCCATTGCACCGCATGGGTGCGCTTTTCACGCTGTTTTCGGCGTATTTTCATCGTTCGACTATACTACCATAGCGCTATAGCTGAATCGCTGAGTGACAGAGGGGCGGGGGATCGCGATGCAGCGCGTCTGGTTTGACGCAGCGCCCTCCCGTTGAATTTCATTATATATAGGTAAGGATTGCCATGCTTCACGATGTCGAACTGCTCGCTCCGGCCGGAAACGCTGCCGCGCTTCATGCTGCCGTTCGCGGCGGCGCCGATGCGGTGTACCTCGGACTCGACTCTTTCAATGCTCGGCGCGGCGCCGACAACTTCACGATGGAGACGTTCGCCGAGGCGTGCGATTACGCTCACCTGCGCGGCGTCAGCGTGTACGTGACGTTCAACACGGCCGTGCTGCCTTCCGAATTGCCCCGCGCGCTCGAGACGGTTCGCCAGGCATACCGCGCCGGGGCCGACGCGTTCATCGTGCAGGATATCGGCGTGGCGGCTGAGGTGTCCCGCGCATTGCCGGAGGCGCGCCTGCATATTTCCACGCAGATGAACACGCATAACGCTGCGGGCATAGAGGCGGCGGCTCGTTTGGGCGCGCGTCGCGTGACGCTTGCTCGCGAGCTGTCCCTTGCCGAGATCGCGCATTTGGCCGAGGTTGCGCATGGCTTCGACATGGACGTAGAAACGTTCGCACATGGTGCGCTGTGCGTGTGCTATTCGGGCCAGTGCTTCATGTCGTCGCTCATCGGAGGCCGCTCGGCAAACCGAGGCATGTGCGCGCAGGCGTGCCGCTTGCCGTACGAGCTGCGTAACAAAGCGCTGCGCAAAAGCCTGCCCTCGCCGGGCGACCACCTGCTTTCCCCGCAGGACCTGTGCGCTGTGGATTTGTTGCCTGAACTGGTGCAGGCGGGCGTCGCTTCGTTCAAGATCGAGGGCCGCATGAAATCGCCCGAGTACGTGTTCGCGGTCACCAGCGTGTATCGGGCCGTGCTCGATCGGGTGCTCGCCTGGCGTGCGCAGGGTTGCGTGGGGGAGGCCCCTCGTGCGAACGACGACGAGCAGCGTGCGCTTGCCGAAGCGTTCTCGCGCGGTTTCACCACCGCGTACCTTGAGGGCGAGCGCGGCAATGACATCATGAGCTACGGGCGCCCCAACAATCGAGGCGTATTCGTCGGGCGCGTTGCTTCCGCCAAGGGCGGCGTGGCAACCGTTGCCGCCGAGCGCGAGCTCGTCCGCGGCGACGTCCTGGAGTTTTGGACGAACAAAGGCCATTTCGCGTACACGCTCGATTCCGTCGAGCTTGATCGCGAAGGAAACGTGCGCGTGTCGCCGGAGCGTCCGGTGGGCAAGGGCGATCGCGTGTTTCGCGTGCGCAGCGCCGCCGCAGCTTTCGAAGATGATGCGTTCGAGCCGCGCGTGCCGATCGTCGGGCGCGCCGTGCTGAAGATAGGCGAGCCGCTGCGCGTCGAGTTCTCGCTTGCGCCTCAGGCTGCCGCGCGCACGTCCGCTGCGTCGGAAGCTCTTGCCGTTGCGGAAGGCGAAGTGGTGGAGGCTGCGCGCACGAAGCCCGTTTCCGCAGACGACGTGCGGGCTCACATCGACCGACTCGGCCAAACGCCGTTTACGATCGAACGACTGGATATCGATTTGGACGACGGCGTGGGAGTGGGCTTCTCCCAGCTGCATCGCGTGCGCGCCGCAGCTTTGGACGAACTGGTCGACCTGCTGCTCGAAGGCGATTGCAACCGCGCGCTTCCGCGCGTGGCGGTGCGCGAAACCCCGCAGCCGGCCAGGCCGAAGGGGCTTCGCATTGCGGCATGGGCTACGAACCCCGCATGCGCTCGTGCCGCGAAGCGTGCAGGGGCGGATATCATCTACGTGCCCGCTTTGCATTACAAGCGCGGCGAAGCCGTCGTTGCCGGCCAGCGATCGCAAACGGCCGAGCAAGCCGGCTATCCGAAGCAGGCCGTCGTGGCCCTTCCCACCATCGAGCATGACCTTGTGCCCGGTACGCGCGAGATGGCGCTCGACTTCGACGCTTGGCGCTACGTCAAGCCCGGCAAGCCCGTTCTTGTTGAAAACCTGGGAGCGCTTGTGCGCGCGGTCGAACTTGGAGCTCAGGTGGAAGTCGGCCCGCACATTCCCGTGACGAACGAGCTTTCGCTTGCCACGGCCGCCAATCTAGGAGCTCAGCGCGTGTGGCTGTCTCCCGAGCTGACCTTGGGCCAGATCGCCGACCTGGCGGAGGATTCCCCTGTTGAGCTGGGTCTTACAGTGATAGGCTCCCAAGAGCTCATGGTGACCGAGCATTGCCTGCTTATGAGCCAAGGTCCGTGCGACCAGGATTGCGATGCGTGCCCTCGTCGCAAAAGCCCCCATTACCTGCGCGATCGGAAAGATTTCGAGTTCCCCGTGGTCACCGATGCCCTCGGGCGCACTCACCTGTACAACGCAGTGCAGCTTGACGTGGTCCACGCGCTGCCCGACTTGATAAGCGCCGGTCTGACCGCGCTCATGGTCGACACCACGCTCATGAACGTGGAGCAGACAACCCAGGCGGTGGCTCGCGTCGTCCGTGCGCGCAACGTCGCCAACTCAAGCGGCAGCGCAATCGCGAAAACGCCGGGAACGACAAGCGGTCATCTGTTCCGGGGGGTTTCGTAGCGCTTCGGGCTCGATCGGGCTTTCCCAATGTGTGCTAGAATCGCAACTTACGTAGAGGCAAAGAAAGAGGAAACGATGCTATCCGCTGAAGAACAACTGCACATCATCGCTTCCGGCACCGCGAAGATCGTGCCGGAAAGCGCGCTGCTCGAAAAGCTCAAGCGCGGCACGCCGCTCAACATCAAGCTGGGCGTCGACCCTACGGCTCCCGATATCCATCTGGGCCATGCGGTTCCGCTGCGCAAGCTGCGCCAGTTCCAGGACCTCGGTCACGGCGTCACGCTCATCATCGGCGATGGCACGGCGCTTATCGGCGATCCGTCGGGCCGTAACTCCACGCGTCCGCAGCTCACGTCCGATCAGATCAAGGTGAACGCTCAAACGTACGTTGACCAGGCGTTCAAAATCCTCGATCCCGAGAAGACCACGCTGCGCTACAACTCCGAATGGCTGCTCTCCCTCAACATGGAGGGCTTGCTCAAGGTGGCCAGTAACTTCACGGTGGCCCGTATTCTCGAGCGCGACGATTTCCATAACCGCTACACGGGCAACCAGCCCATCAGCCTGCACGAGTTCCTCTACCCCGTCATGCAGGCTTACGACTCGGTGGTCATCAAGGCCGACGTCGAGCTGGGCGGCACCGACCAGCTGTTCAACCTGTTGGCTGGTCGCGAGCTCATGGAGAAGATGGGCATGGAGCCGCAGGTGTGCCTGACGCTTCCGCTGCTCGAAGGCACCGACGGCGTGCAGAAGATGTCGAAGAGCTACGGCAACTACATCGGCCTGACCGACGAGCCTGCCGACATGTTCGGCAAGGTCATGTCGATTCCCGACGAGCTCATGATCAAGTACCACCGTCTGGCCTCCGCCTTCTCGGTCGACGAGATCGACGCGATCGAGCGCGGCTTGGCTGCCGATGAGCTGCATCCTAATAAGGTGAAGCGCGCGCTTGCTCGCAACATCGTGGAAGCGTACTACGACCAGGCGGCTGCCACGGCGGCTGAAGAGCAGTTCGACCTCGTGTTCAAGCAGCACGCGGTGCCCGACGATATCCCTGAGTACGCCGCTGACTTGACGCCGAACGAAGACGGCTTCGTGTACCTGGCGAAGCTTATCGCCGATGCCGGCTTGGCGGCGAGCGCCGGCGAGGCTCGGCGCCTGATCGACGGCGGCGGCGTCAAGGTGAACGGCGAAGCATTGCCGCCGAAGTCCTACAACGTGGAGCCGACTGCAATCGAAGGCGCGGTGCTGCAAGTGGGCAAGCGCAAGTTCGTGAAGCTGGTCTAATCGCAGAGGCGGCCTTCGGGTCGCCTCTGTTGCATTTTTTTCAAAACTCTTGCAAGGATGCCCGTCGCTCGTTCGTGTTGTATATGAAGGAAGCACGAACGAACAATCAGGAGGACCGATCCATGAAGAAGAAAACCATCGCCATCGTCGCCGTCATCGCGCTGGTGGCGCTTGCGGTGCCCGCCGTCGCGTTCGCGAATGCGATGCCCCATGCTTGGATGGGGCTGGGGCAAAGCGCGCGCGTGCAGCCCGTGCTTGCCGACCAGGCGGCAAACGCGGCGCGCGGGGGCTACGTCGACGCCGATCAGGACGGGGTTTGCGACAACCGTGCCGACGGTCGCAGCGCGGGTTCCGGCTACGTCGACGCTGACGGCGACGGCGTCTGCGACAATTGGGCCGACGGTCGCGGCACGGGTTCCGGCTACGTTGATGCCAACGGCGACGGGGTCTGCGACAACCGCGGTTCCGCGGGGTACGGCCAGGGTCAGGGCCAAGGACAGGGCCAGGGCAAGGGCTTCGGTCCGGGTCGCGGAGCCGGTTGCCAGCGCGGCTAAAGGCCGACTTGTTCACGCGATGAGGCCGGGCGCAGACATCGAGCGGGCTATAGAGGCTCACGGCGACGCCGTATGGCGCGTGTGCGGCCTCTATTTCCGCGCGCACGCCGATGCCCAGGACGCATTCCAGGACACGTTCATGAAGTACGCCCTTGCCGATAACGCAGCGTTCGAGAACGAGGAGCATCGCAAAGCCTGGCTCATTCGCGTGTCAGCTAATGTATGCAGAGACATGCTGAAAGCCGCCGCCCGTCGCAACGTTTCGTTCGATGCCGGTGCGACGTCCCCGCATCCCGTGTCGACGGATCCTGCGGTTCAGCCGGCTTCTTTCGAGAGCGAGGTGGCCGACGCCATGAGGTCGCTCGACGATCCGCCGCGCACGCCTTTGTACCTCTCGCTCTATGAAGGATACACCGCGCCTGAAATCGCCCGCATGGTCGACGCGCCCGTCAACACCGTCTACTCGTGGATCGCGCGCGGCAAGCAGCAGTTGAAGGAGGTCTTGTCATGAGCGATCTCGATCAGCGCGTTCGAGAGGCCTTCGACGAGGTCAAGGCTCCTGAATCCGTGAAGAGCCAAACGCTTGCCTGCATAGAGGCGGCTCGCTGCGCCGCCGAGGCTTCCGTTTCCGCGCCGGTGGCGCAGTCTTTCGAAAAAGCGCCTTCGCCGCGCTCCCGCTTCCGGGCTCATGGCGTCCGCAGGGTGGCGGCTCTTGCGGCGTGCCTCGTGCTGGCGGTCGTGTGCCTGAGCGGATACCGCCTGTACACGGAGCCTACGGCGTACGTGGGCATAGACGTCAACCCGTCCATCGAGCTTTCCGTCAACCGATTCGGGCTGGTCGTGGAAGCGGAAGCGCTCAACGAGGACGGTCGTGCCGTCTTGGATTCGGTCTCGCTCGAGAATCGTCCGTACGATGCGGCGCTCAAAGCGCTGACGGAAAGCGAGGGCTTCGCTCCCTACGTGCAGGAGACGTCCTTTGTCGAAGTCAGCGTCACCTCGGACGACAGCCAGCAAGCCGAGAGCCTTCGAGCTGAAAGCGATGCCCAGTTGGCGGCGCTGCCGTGCGCGGGCACCTGCGCCGTCGTCAGCGAAGGCGAACGAGAGGCGGCAGCCGACGCGGGCATGGGGGTCGGCCGGTACCGCGCGGCTCTCGAACTGATGGAGTACGATCCTAGCGTTACGCTCGAAGCGTGCTCGAAGATGAGCATGCGCGAGCTTCGCGACCGCATCGAAGCGTGCTCCCACCCCGATGAAGAGACGACCTCCGGTGGCAAAGGCGAAGGCCATGGGCCATCCGGCGGGGGACGGTTCGGGCAGGGAGCCTCTGCGGGGTCTGGGAACGGAATGGGCCGGGGGCAGGGAGAGGGCGCGGGCGCGGGCGCTTCCGGATAAGAGCGTTTTGCACGGCCCAGATGGGGTTGCGGGCCAGTTGTGTGCAAAGTTCACAACTTGATAATCCGTGACCTGGGGTTTTGCAAATTACCGCCCAAAATATGCCGCAAATTCGAAATTTACCATTGCGTTACTTAGAACTTACCGGTAATATACAACTCCCGCGTTTGAGGGAAGCGCGAATCGCCGAAAGGCGATAGGGAAAACAAACCCTCCCGCAAACGGCAAGATGCCGAGCGGAGGGCCCGCAAGCGGGTCCGCGAGAACCTTGAAAACCGGATACTGAGAAGCAGAACAAGCGAGAAATAAAGCCAAGTGAACGGATCCGCATGAGACGGACCCCGGCCGGCCGCGGACCCCTCGGGGGAGCGGGCGGCGGGAAACCAAGATCGAACGCGGCAGCGATGCCGCACTCTTT